>CAZSZQ010000301.1:0-3597 GCA_964610475.1 uncultured Desulfatiglans sp. | reverse complement strand
ATGCAATTCATTAAAGCACACCTTTATTTAAATTATATTTTGAATTTATATTTTTGTCTTCATTGCGCATCCATGGAGTATAAGTCAACCCAAGGAGTATTCCCTCAGGGCTTAGAAATCGTGTAACTATCTGCCCCCATGGCTCTTTGCGAGCCGAAACAAGCAATTTATAGCCCTGTTCTTTCATTAATTCAGTTGCCATCGAAATATCTTCGACATCGAATTCTATCCACGATTGAGGTATGGAGATATCTTCAGGCCAGATATCTTTACCAAAGCAGGATTCAGCCGCCTGTGACAGGGGCCACAGGGCAAAATGGTTTACACCTGCCAGTTCTTCGGTATGGCAATAACCATTATCTAACTTTTTCAACGGCAGTTTGAGTGTTTCCAGATATAATCTCTGACTCGAGGTATCATCCTTAACGATCGGGCCGAAACCGGCTACAAACAGAATATTTATTTCCTTTGGCATTTTTATTCCTCCTGATATTATTGGAATCATTTTTCAGCAATTTCAGCTTTTATAATAAAATCCGGTTTTACTGTATTGGAAGAATGGAACCTTTACGCATTTTTCAGAAATATTAGCGGGGAAATACCTGTGATTTTTTTGAATTCGTTGGTCATATGTGCCTGGTCAAAATAGCCGCCGATTAGAGCAAGGTCTGCAAGACCATTACACCTTTTAGCCTTATAGGTTTGTATGATCCGGTTGACCCTGATAACCTGTGAAAAAAATTTTGGTGTCAGCCCGGTATTTTTCAGAAATCTTCTCCTAAAATGCTGTCTGCTCCAGCCGATATTGCTGGTAATCTCCCGGATATTCATCATACCGTTTGACAGCTCAATTGCACTAATAGCATATTGGATCTGTTTTTCGAGTGAAGGCTCCCTCAATAGTACCTTTTTAAATATTGAGTCCAGAAAGGATATTCTTTTATCTGAACAGGGTTCATTGGCCAAATGGTCGCTGATGTTTTCAGTTTTCAATTTGCCAATGTCATTGAGTGTAAATATCTGATCTGTCATTTCCTGAATGGGTGAATGAAAAAATACCGCTGCCTTCCCCGGCCTGAACCTGACACCAAAAAGGTTCGTTTTTGAATCCTGCATGGGCTTTGTCATGGGCCCCACAACAAAACACTCTGATTGAGCGGGGAGGTTTAGATCAAAGAGTATGTCTACACATCCGTCAGGGATCACCGGGTTTGTGTTAGCCGGTACCCCGGTCGAAAAATCAGCAGAATATGACCAGTAGCAATTTAAATATGGCTTCAAACACTGAGAAGGCGCATATTCCTGATAATTGTTTTTCTTTGAAGCCATTTCCTGATATTCACTCTGTTGCTTATTTATACCTGAATCTTGCACAGGATGTCGTAGTGAGGCGTAGAAAGCCATGTGTTTAAAGGGGAGTTGGAGGAATTTTAATCCGCAAGCATATTACCCATATGGTGAGGATTAAAATTTTGAAACAACCTTTAAACACATGGCGCTTCAAGCCGTAATAGATATTTGGTGCAAGATTCAGGTTATATACCCCTTACCTTATAAATTGGTATTTTAAGACACATCCCCTTTTTTCTTTTGATCTATGTCAGATCCTCAATCTTTATCTTTTTCTTTTTAAGCAGGGGCTTGTTTTCAACCAGCCCTCTGCCTGCTATTCTATCAACTATGTAAATCAGGTTCCCGTTATTTTCTGCATATCTCTGCCCGTATGAAATGGGGACATCCGGGGTCACATCCTCTAAGAGAGAGCGAGTAACCGATTCTGTCTTTCTTTCTCCGTTTGCAAAAAGCACAACTGTCCCGGCCTTGTACACCAGTTCAGCCCCCATTGATATGGCGTAATTCGGGCATTCTTTAACAGAGGAAAAATGACCGTCTGTCACGGAATTTTTTATGGTGTTGTCATCAAGCTTCACAAGCATTACAGAGCTTCCCTTGAAGGGGATACCGGATTCATGGAATGCCACGTGTCCACGTCCGCCCACACCAATAATCTGGATATCAATACCTCCGGCCTTTTTTATTTTATCCGCATATCCGTCCAGTATATCTTTTTTTATCCAGGCAAGATATTCGGACCGGGCCTTCTGTTTTATTACAATGGATTTTCCGGCGTCAGTGCCTTTGTACTCCCAGTCATCAGGGTGCGTTTTCAGTTCACTAATGAGCCTTTTCTGATCTATCAGGGATCCGAATGGCACGCTTGTTTGTATGAATTTCTTTTTAAGGAGACTGAAAAATTGCTGAATCATAAAATAGCAGTAGCTCTCAGGATGTATAACACGCTGCTGAGGGTTTTCACCGGGAAGCCCGACATATTCATCAAGGTTGAAACTTCGGATTCGACCGGTATCAAACTCGCCCATGTTTGCAGCCTGAGCAAGATGTTTATACATGCCCGTGGGTGAATTACCTGTTGCAAGACCCAGCACGACCTCTTTTTTTACCTTGAACTTTTTATGGAGTTCCTTTTTTACTGTATCAGCACCTATCCTGCTCATCTGTTCAAAATCATTTGTTATTATAACCTTAACGGGCATATTACCTCTCCTGTTTTTTTAAAAGTTGATATATCTGTTTCAGCCCAGAATCCTTTTGACCACATCAGCGATCTCTTTACAAAATCCGGTTGTAACATCTTCAGATGGTCCCTCAACCATAACCCTGCACATGTTCTGGGTCCCGGAATAGCGGACAAGCACCCTGCCTTCATCCCCAAGTTCCTTTTCCACCCTCTCTATTATCTTCACTAATTCAGGTTCTGTATTTATTTCGGGTTTTCTTTTGACGTCAACATTTATAAGCTTCTGAGGAAAGATATCCATCATCTTTGCCAGTTCTGAAAGGGGTTTGCCGGACCTGATCATGGCGGCTATCAGTTGCAGGGCGGTGATTATTCCGTCACCGGTTGTGTGCTGATCAAGAAAAATCATATGCCCGGATTCTTCACCCCCTATAACCCCGCCAAGCTTTATCATGTCTTCAAGCACATAGCGGTCTCCCACCTTGGAGGCATGGTGCCTGAACCCGAATTTTTTACAGGCCATTTTCAGGCCCAGGTTGCTCATGACCGTGCTTACAAGAAGGTCATTCTTGAGTTTGCCCTGCTCCTTGAGTACTTTTGCGCATATGAGCAGGATCTGGTCACCGGTTATTTCGTTACCCTTTTCATCTACAGCTATCAGCCGGTCACCGTCACCATCAAAGGCGAGCCCAATTGTTGCCCCGTTTTCAAGGACCTTTTTTCTGAGGTCAGCCGTGTGCTGAGAACCGCAATTATCATTAATGTTAACACCATTGGGGGAATTGTGAATCACCTCTACATCAGCCCCCAGTTCCCAGAATGCGGAAGGGGCCACTTTATATGTTGCGCCGTTGGCTGTATCCAGGACTATCTTCATCCCGTCAATGGAGAGGTCCCTGGGGAATGTATTCTTGAGGAATACTATATATCGGCCGTTCACATCACTCTGGCGGAAGGCCTTGCCCATCTCTTTTACAGGAGGTACAAGATCATGCAGGGTATTGCTCAGCATCAGGTCTTCAATGGCCTCTTCCTGTTCATCAGAAAGTTTGAATCCG
>CAZSZQ010000300.1:0-3664 GCA_964610475.1 uncultured Desulfatiglans sp. | reverse complement strand
GGGGCCGCGGTTTATTGATACATTTGGTTCTTGGAAAAAAATAAGGATTCGCAACTCTCTTTTTTTGACCATACATCCTGACCTTCCTGTAAGTGTGGCAACTTCTAATCACAAAACAGTAGCCCTGCTGGGATATGTCCTTGACCCATTCAATCCTCATGACAACAATGATGACATTATTAACAAACTGGTAAGAAATATTAATGATCTTGATGACATATTCCCTTTAACGAACAATCTGGGCGGAAGATGGATTTTCATTCTTGACGATGGACAAGAAACAAGGCTCTTTAACGATCCATTAGGTTTAAGGCAAGTATGCTTTACTACCGGTATCCAAAATTCTATATGGTGTGCATCTCAACCAGGCATCATTGCGAAAGAGCTGGGACTTGAATTAGATCATGAAGCCCAAATGCAGTTTTTTGATTCTCCTGCCGTTACAAATAATATCGAATACTGGTGGCCAGGCCAAAGCACACCTTATAAGGAAATACAGCACCTTATTCCAAATCATTACCTTGATATTCCACATGGAAAAATCCATAGATATTGGCCGCACAAAAAACTTATCCCAATAAATCCTGATGCGGGGGTTAAAACGGTTTCTGAATTATTAACTGGTCTATTAAAAAGCGCCTTTTCCCGTTTTCCCTTGGCCATCACAATGACTGCCGGTTTGGATACCAGATTGCTTCTGGCGGCCAGTAAAGACATTTCTGAAGAAATTTATTTTTTTACTATGATTTATTACGACCTCACCCCCAAAAGTGCTGATATAGAAATACCATCGAAACTTCTTTCCCAATTAAACTTACAACATCATGTCTTTAGTTGCCCAAAACGGATGAGCAAGGGATTTCAAAGAATTTATAATAACAATGTTTCCACCGCTCATTGCGCATGGGGAAATATTGCAGAGGGAATATTAAATAATTATCCCTCAGACAAAGTATGTGTTAAAGGGTCGGGGTGCGAAGTGGCGAGAAGTCGTCTTTCCAGCAGATATTCTTATAAACTTGATTCGATCGATGCATCATTTCTAGCAACCAGATACGGCATGAATGGGAATACATTTGCCGCCACGCACTTCAAACAATGGATTTCAGATATTAAAGAAGTTGCAGACACCTGTTGTTATAACCTTCTGGACATTTTTTACTGGGAACAACGAATGGGAAGATGGGAGGCTATGAGTCAATTAGAGTCTGATATAGTTCAGGAAGTTTTTACTCCTTTCAATTGCAGGAATCTTCTTGTCCAAATGTTATCTGTCGACTTTGAATACAGAAAACAAAAAGAATGCAGATTTTTTATTGATATTTTGAAAAAATTATGGCCTGAAACGCTGCTTCAACCCATCAATCCACCACATTTTCATAAGAAGCTGAGAATGAAAATCAAAGCATTCCTAAACAAGTAAACCGAAAGGACACTTCCTCTATCTCCAATGCTAATGCAAGCCTGAAAGATGTTTCAATAGCTCATGCAATATTCAGGCATTCAACCAATGGTTTCCTCAGGTACGTTTTATGAAGTGATGTCGGCGAAGCTAACCGCATGTTTCTGTGCTGATTTCATTTTATACATTTGCAATTATATGCAGGCTCTTATCAAAAGCCATGCTGATCAGTTTTCTCATTTTTCGCTCTTTTTTATTTTTAGAGAAAAGGGTGCAAGTTTTTTCTCCTTTCACATGGGATAAAAAAGAGCAACAAAAACAGCTTCATGAACACACACGCATCGTTCATGAAGCCGACTCATTGGAAAAAGCGCGCAGCATCTGGCGTTTGCCATGCCACAGGATAGCCAACCGCGAGGGGGTGTATTACAATACGTCCCTACAAAGCAAATGTATTCGGCCGCTTACATTTCGCCCAATTCTTTTTTGAGTTCCACCGCCACGTTGCCGCCCAGAAATTTTTCCGCCTTCATTGCAAGCGTGAGCCAGGCCAGAGATTTATTCAAATAATTGTTAAGCACCTTCCAGCGGGCAGGCGATGTCTGCCGCAAAATCTCCAGCTTGTCCATGGTCAGGTCATCTTTGAAATCAGCCATGAGCAGCAGGGAATACTTGCCTGCCCGCTCCGTCGTGTAGGCCCGAACTTTTTCCACGTTCACCCTGTCTTTCCACATGATGAATGTGTCCAGCGCGTCATTGACGATGGTCATATCCTGCACCTTCGGATCTTTCGGGTCAAAATCGGGTATGGCCGCCGCTTGAGGACATGTTCTGTTCAGCAAAACGAAAACCGCAATTATCATTACTGTTGTTATTGTTTTTTTTAACATCACTCAACTCCTTTCACGACTTCACATTAAAAACTGCTTTTTTCAATCCAACCATCTGAGTTGCCTCCGTGTTACACTTGCAGAAGCCCGGGAGCTTCATGAAAAGGCTTCTCTCACGGTACCTGCGGCGCTAACAATTCCCCCATAAGCACCTCTATTGTTTCAGGACTCTTAAAAACCTCTTCAAACTGCTTACAGATAATCTGCCCCCCAAATGTGAAAACATTTTCATTCCAAAAATCGATTGGACTTGTCAGCGCTCTTCCCTCTCCCTTAATTTTATACACATCAGCCGGGGCAATGGCAACAACATCCTTTCCCAAGCATGGAGGCAAGTATATGTGGCTTCTAAAATCCCCCTCGGTAAAAAAAAGGCATTTGTATGAATGTGCGATTAAACACCCTTGCTCATCGAATGAGTCGGCGGCATATACAAAGCAGTTGCTAACATGCGCAAAATTTGAATAGCTGTCAGCATATCTGCCCGTTTGAAATTGCAACAAAACAACTTTGATTTTTTTTGACAATGGTTCTAGCAATTTCTCTGTCGGTATGGCTTGTGTGGATCGGGCAACTACCGCGCGCTTAGCGGATTGGCATAATATATACGGCTCGTCCAAGTTAAATCCTAATGATGCTTCAATTTTTGCTTTGTGTGAACTGTCTACGGTTGGAACACGATAGAGATTATTATCTATGTCAAGGTTGCCATAAATGCTCCCAAAACCAAATTTTAGGTTATGCATAACGTGTTGCTCTGAACTAAAAATGAATTTATGGGGCATAGCCTGCAGATCCTTAACCACAGAATAGACATATGCCTTAATCTCTCTATTTACCCTCGACTGCATATCAATGCGAAAGCATTTATAGAGCCTTTCAAGTTTGGCTTTTGTATAGCATCCGTACCGGTCGGCTCTGCTTTTTTTGAAATGTGCGAGATGAGACACATCAACGTATTCAGAAAAATCATTATAAAAAGACTTCAACCCCTTTCGGCTACAGCAAATGATTCTGTCCCCGTGCGATAGCGATTGAGAAAATTTTCTTATCACTCCGACCCAATTCAAAATCTCGTACCCGAATTCACCGGTAAAAACAAAAATGTAAACCATAGGCCTTGAACCATGACCTGCTTATTGTTTAAACTGCTTTACCACAGAAACAATATGCTCCATATCCTTCTCCGAAAGAGACTGGTGTATGGGCAAACAAAGAGTGCGATGAGCCGCGTCTTCAGCCTTGGGTAAAACCACATTTTGCTTAAAAAAGGGAACCCGGTGAAGGGGATAATATCGAAATGTCGTATAAATACCTTTCTCTCTCATGAAGCGAGCGAGATTATCTCGCTTCTCCTCGTTACGAAGTTGTA
>CAZSZQ010000299.1:0-3698 GCA_964610475.1 uncultured Desulfatiglans sp. | reverse complement strand
ACCAGGTTGATTTTGTACCAAAGATCAAGCTTGAAGTCGTTATGGAGACTGAACTTGTTGATGAAGCCGTTAAGATAATACAACAAAAAGCCACCACAGGCCAGATTGGTGACGGAAAGATATTCGTACTCCCTGTTGAAGAGGTAATCCGAATAAGAACCGGTGAAAAAGGAAAAGATGCTATTTAACAGTATTTCCTACTATAATGTTTTTCACCTTTATTTTATCGGCAGGTTATCATGTCGGCAATCAGTCGGGCCGAAAGGCTCGATTCCCAAAAATCTGACACTCTGGACTTCAGGGGAAGGAAGGCGGCCCATATAGGACTCAAGGAGTCCAGAGATGCCCTTTTTGCAGATTTTTCAAATGGAACAGTCAAGGAAAAATTCCAGGAAAGTTATTCGGAAATTATTGATGAATATTTCAGGATATCTGTTCAGGAGAGTAAGGCAGGCCAGGAGCTGTTTAAAAAGAGGATCCCTTTTGCCATGGTTGCGGTAGGCGGTTACGGCAGGAAGGAATTATGTCTTTATTCTGACATAGATATACTTGTTCTTTTTGAAAAGAAAATCCCATCAGGTGCAAAACGTTTGACAGAGGAATTATTCTATCCGCTCTGGGATCTGGGCCTTGAGCTCGGGTATGGTGTAAGGACCAATAAAGACTGTATCCGGCTTGGTCACAATGATTATGAGGTTCTCACATCACTTATGGATGCCAGGTTCATTTGCGGCGATTCAACTCTCTACCTGAATATGGTCGAGAGCCTGCGCAAAAAGGTAATAGAAAAGGAATCTGGCAAGTTCATAAGATGGCTCCAGGACAGAAATGCACTGAGGATGTTAAACTATGGTGATACGAGTCACCTGCTTGAACCTAACCTGAAGGAGGGAACAGGAGGCTTAAGGGACTACCACCACATTATCTGGATGGCAAAATCACTTTATGACATCCTGAGCGTAAAAGACCTGGAGTATCTGGGCAAGCTGTCCAGCCAGGAATATAGCGAACTTACAGGTGCGGTAAAATTTATCTCCCTTATTAGAAATCATCTGCACCAGTTTTCAAAAAGAAAAAATGACAGGCTGATCTTTGTGTATCAGGAAGAAATAGCAAAAAGGCTTGGTTATACAAAGGAGGGCAAAACAGCGGCAGTCGAACTGTTTCTTGAAGAGCTCCATGCTTCCATGGAGAGTATCAAAATCCTTCACCGCTCATTTCTATACGGGCATGCTGTAAAAAGGACTGCCAAAAAGGTAAATGTAGAACCCAGGGATATTAAACACGGGCTGCACATTCACCAGGATGAAATCGCCTATAATTCTACAACAGCTATTATAGAAAATCCTGCCATTCTTATGAGGATATTTGAAGTAAGCAGTAAATACGGTATCCCTCTGACAATGGATGCCAGGAGACTGACAAAGGAATCTCTGTCTTTAATAAATGATGAATTCAGAAAATCTGAAAAAATATTCACCGGTTTTTTGAATATCATAAACAGTCCCAATGTAATAGAAACACTGGATCAGATGTTTGAAACCGGTTTTCTGGACGCATGGATACCTGAATTTGGCGAGGTAAGGGGAAGAGTCCAGTTTGATGCCTACCACATATATCCCGTTGGAAGGCATATGCTCGAGGCTGTTTCATACCTTAAAAAAATTACAAAGGAAAAAGATATAATCCTTGTTGACACCTATGCTGATATAAAAAACAAAGAACTGCTGTTACTTGCAACATTTTTTCATGATATAGGGAAAACAGGCAAAGGACATTCAAAAAGAGGAGCGAAAATTTCAAGAGGAATACTTGAAAGGGTGAAATACCCCGCAGAATCAATTGATGAGATCCATTTTCTCATAGAAAATCATCTTTTTCTTGCTGAAACCGCAACAAGAAGAGACCTTCATGATGAAAAAATCATTATACAGAGCGCAAGGACAATTGGTACAACAGAAAGGCTGAAATCACTCTATGTACTTACCTGGGCAGACTCAAAGGCAACCGGCCCCGGTGTCTGGAGCGACTGGACCAGTAACCTGATTCAGGAACTGTTTTTCAAGGTGCTACATATTCTTGAAAGAGGGGAACTTGCCACACCGGATACATCTCAGAAGAATATCAAACTGAAGAAACAGATTAAAAAGTTGACTGCCGGTTTCCTTAACATGGAGGATTTTGAATACTACTTTGAGGCAATGCCGCCCAGGTATAAACTCAATGCACATGCTGCAGAGATAGTTCACCATATTGAAATGGTAGAAATGCTTAAAAAACGGCTGGCCAAGGGTGAAGTCATACCCTTTATTTTTGAATTCAGGGAAAACACCATTGGCGGGTACTGGGAGGTATGTTTTGTTTCAAAGGACAGGCCAGGGCTCTTTTCTGATATAGCAGGTATTATGGCCCTGAATAATATAAATATCCTTGGCGCCAATATCTATACCTGGCGGGATGGAACAGCAGTGGATATCTTTTATGTCACAAAGCCCCTTGATGATATAAACCCGCATAAGACATGGCACAGGATAGAAAGAGATTTTGCATTGAGAGTTGATGGAAAATTGTCCCTGTCCTACAGATTGAGCACAAAGGCTGCACCTGTCTTAGGTAAAATACAAAAACCGGAAAAACCCACAGAGGTGAATATTGATAACTCATCATCAGACTTCTTTACTCTTATTGAGGTCTTTTCCACTGACAAGATCGGCCTGCTTTACTCTATTACCAGGACATTGTTCGACCTGCACCTTGATATAAAAATCGCAAAGATAGGCAACAAGGGAGATCAAAGCGCAGATATATTTTATGTAACCGATTTTGATGGACAAAAACTTGAAGATGAGCCGCAGATTATAGAGATAAAAAACGCTCTTCTTCACCGGCTCGAAATGACCTGATAAAATGAAACATATAACCTGCAGGGGCGCACATTGCGAGCAGAGAGCTGAAAGCTCAAGACTCAAAGGGTAAAGCAAAAAATATTTTATCTTTATCTTCAGACTTTGTGGTAAAATTCATTGGTTATCGATATATCTGGAAATAATAGGCCCCTTAAGCAAAGCAGGAACATGCCACTGCAGTTGTTCATTCCATAATGATGGTTTTTACCACTTGAACCCTTGACCCCTTGACCCCTTCCCTTACATCCCCTCATTTCAAAAAATGCTTGGGTATACGGCACCTTGTTTTTGTGTACTGCCACAGGACAAATCCAAACAGGCTAAGAGCCACATTCATTATGCCTATCACCATGATGCGGTTACTCCAGTCAAAGGAGATAAACATCATTCCAAAGGCGCCTGTAAGCACAAATACCGCCTGAATAAGAGAGGATGCAGAACCTGTGTCCCTGTCCTGCTGCTCAAGGAGCAGGCTGTTTGACGGCGGCCTGCCTATGCTCACACATAAATACCCCAGTGCCACCGATATGGCAAACAGCATGGGGCTCTTCTCTCCTATTGTAAGGATCAGAATACCGCTTAAAATTGAACCCAGATAGCTTGCCGTAATAATGGGGAGTGGCCGGAAGTATCTTCTAAGAAAAAGATATATCGGCCCCCCTATAATATAGAATGCCGCAACAGCCCCGAAATATATACTGTATGCCTCTGCGCTGAGACCAAAGTGCTGGACAAAGATAAAAGATGACACCCCTATAAATGCAAGCAAAGGTATTGATACTATGGAAAAGA
>CAZSZQ010000298.1:1436-3704 GCA_964610475.1 uncultured Desulfatiglans sp. | reverse complement strand
CCACAACATGCATCTTAAGCGCCATGGTCTTGAAGATAGGAATCAAGGCTATGGTAATGAACATGGATAAAAACAGTGTTGGGAAATAAAGCATTTTTTTATTCTCTCGCCCGTTCACTTCGTTCACTTGAGCACGCAGAGGACACAGAGAAAAACGGGTTGTTTTAAAAGCAAATAAAATGTTTTGTTTGATCTCTTCGCTCTTTGCCGTCTTAGTGAGAGATATATTTTTTATTTTCTCGCCCGCTCCTTAATAGCTCAAAGCTGAAAGAGATAAATCGTTTTTGTCTTTCTTTGTGCGCTCTGTGTTCTTTGTGAGAGAACGATTTCAAGTTTTTTCAATATTTATTTTTCTTACTATACCATTTTAAAATAATTTTTCATTAAAATTTATCCAAAAACCTAATGGGTTTTCTGTAAGAGGTTTTTTTATGTTATCAGTTACTCTCCTTCTGATTTTCTGCTTAACCCTTTCAGCTTTTTTTTGTGTCTTTTGTGCCTTTTCGAGGCTTATTTGATAGCCGCAAAGAGGCACAAAAAACACAAAATGTTTTTCCTTATACTCTCAACTTCTCATCTTCCCTGTCCTCTGAAGTCTTGTGCGAAGGAGGATACTCATCTTCTGTCTTTTCTTTGAGCTTGGAGCTTTCAGCTTTGAACTTTCGGCTTTTACCCCTTGCCCCATGCTCCATGCCCTTCGCTCACTACTCCCGCACATATTCGGGTAGTATCTTTAAAACCTCCAATGTAAATCCATCAATCGTCATTTGCGCATCTTCTATTGACTGCCCCTCCCTTAAGGGCATCTCTATCCTTACCAAGGCGCCGTCTGTCCTTCTCTTTGTAACCGAATCCAGGAACAGATACCATTTGTTAAGATATTCGCCTGCTGTTACACGGCCCCTGCCGTGGAACCAGAAGTTTGAAAGGAGCAGGTTTCCATCCTTTTCAAGAACCATTCTACCGATCTCCACCTCTCCAAAGGGGGCGGGAAAGCCTCTTTTTAAAACGCCCTTTTCCATGGGCGCATACCCTGACCCTAAAAGGCAGGCCGCAGGCGCATGGGCTGTATGACGGTTTTTCTGATATTCGTAATAGGGGATAAAGAAAAGCAGGTAATCCCCTGTTTTTTGATTCTGAAAGCTTAACTGCACATAATCATCAGCCCATAATGAATCCAATATATCCTGGCTCAAATAATGGTTTTTTCCTTTCCACTCTCCAATCTGCGTCGGGAAGTCTTTGAAAGATTTTCTTTCAGGGGTAATCTGAGAGGAAACCAGTGTTGTTTTTAATAGGAATGCTGTCAAAAAGATAACTGCCGCGGTCAGGATATAACCATGTCTGATATCCTTAACCCTGTTTTCTTTATCAATGTTATCAGGCGGAATATTTGCATGATCCTTTTGTTTGAATATGCTTTTACCGATCCATTTTATAAAGAGACTGAAGATCACCAGCAGCAAAAATGAGATTACAAAGATAAGCCAGCCGGAAAACCCGTGGAAAAACCCGTCTGCCAGTTCCTTTGAGACATTTGCCGTGAGGTATCCGGTGATTGCGATACGCAGGGCGTTACTTATAACCGATATGGGTATGGTGGCTAAAATAATTACTATCTTTTCCCACCATTTTTTATGGAACATATAGGCAAATATAAACCCCATCAAAAGCAGGGGATAAACATACCTGAGCCCGGAGCATGCATCCACGACCTGCAGCTGTGTGACCCCCAGGTCTATGATGTTCCCTTCACGAAAAACTGAAAGGCCTGCTATCTGCATCAGCTTTACAGATAAGGCGCTGGAAATGAGTTTTAATCTGAAGGTAAAAAGGTTGTTAACAAACGGGGGAAGGGGGACAATAAATGCCAGGATAATAAAGGGAAAGGCCAGTTTTTTTACTATCTCCCTGCCGAAGATCAATAAACCGGCCCCGGCAAGGGTAATCCAGACTGAGACAGCGCCAAGGGTCTCTACCGAGCCGAGGTTTCCCATAAGGTAGAGAATACAGGAAAATATAATAACCGCCATACCCCAGAGGGAGGATTTTATTTCCGTATTTTTTAGGATATCTTTGCTTTGGTAAAGCAGGTAAACAAATATTACCGGGACAAGATAACAATATGAAAAATCCTCATTGTTCCATCTTCCCGCCATGTTGACGATGTCGCGGTAATACTGCACGATAAAGGCTATGATCATTACAGCCAGAGATATCCGCAGCGAAGTATTCTTTTTTATTGCATTATCATTCATATTAAAACCC
>CAZSZQ010000298.1:0-1336 GCA_964610475.1 uncultured Desulfatiglans sp. | reverse complement strand
ATGAAGAAGCCCTGATGGTGAGCGGTGACGATATTGTTGTCCGGCAGTATCTGGAGAGCCAATCCACAGAAAAACTAAGGGAATTTGTCGGGAACCATTCTCTACTTATTGTGGATGAGGCTCAATATTGCCGTCAGATCGGGTTAAACCTCAAGATCATAGTTGACCAGATACCGGGTATAAGGGTTATTGCCACAGGGTCTTCATCCTTTGATCTGGCAAAGGATATCGGAGAGCCGCTTACCGGCAGGAAATATGTGTTAAAAATACTGCCCCTTGCTCAAATGGAAATCTCTCAGATAGAAAAACCTCATGAAACAAAAGCGCACCTGGAATCACGGCTTATTTTTGGTACTTACCCGGAGGTTGTTCTTTTAAAGGGAATAAAAGAACGCCAGGAATATCTGCAGGAAATCCTCTCTTCTTATCTGTTCAAAGATATCCTTCAGCTTGAAGGAATCCGCAATGCAGATAAATTACAGCGTCTGCTCAATCTGATAGCCTTTCAGATCGGAAGAGAGGTTTCGTTCACTGAACTGGGAAGTCATCTGGGCATGAGTAAAAATACAGTCGAGCGATATCTGGATCTCCTGGAAAAGGTTTTTGTAATATACAAACGAAGCGGATTCAGCCGAAACTTACGAAAAGAAATCATAAAAAACCACAGGTATTTTTTTTATGATAACGGTATTCGAAACGCCCTGATAAATAATTATAATCCTTTATATCTTAGAAACGATACAGGCGAACTCTGGGAGAACTATATATCAGCCGAAAGGATGAAAAGTAATGAATATTCCCGCAACCCTGTGAACGCCTATTTCTGGAGAACCTATGACAAAAAGGAGATCGATCTGGTTGAAGAGCATGAAGGCCGGTTATCCGGTTTTGAATTCAAATGGAAACCCGGGCGCGATACCCCGCCAAAGGAATGGAAGAACGTTTACCCCGGTGCCTCTTTCAAGGTTGTTCATCAGGAAAACTATCTTGATTTTATTCTCCAACCAATAGCAGAAGATCAGAAACCTGAAAGTTGAGAAGATCAGAAACAACACTTTTCTGCATTCATTTCCATCGAATCAAGCATTGCGATTATCTGTTCATATTCATTTTCCAGCAGATTTTTTTCTGCCTGCCTTTTCTTCTGCCTTTGTCATTGTTCTTATCTTCTAAACTTCTATTGTTCTCACATTCTGCCGTTCCTTTGAACTTTCAGCTTTGAACTCTCAGCTTTTACCCCTTTGTCTTTCCTTTGAGCTTTTTCGTGTCTTTTCGAGGCTTATTTGATAGCCGCAAAGAAGCACAAAAAGCACAAAATGTTTTTCCTTTCAGCTTT
>CAZSZQ010000297.1:0-3707 GCA_964610475.1 uncultured Desulfatiglans sp. | reverse complement strand
GGATATTCTGATAAGCTCTTCACCCTCATCCTTTACTAATTTTAATTTCCTGCCATACTCTTCCCTTAAGACTTCAATCAGTCTTGGAGGAATAACTTCACCTTTTACATTTATTTCAATATCGGGCATTTTCACGACTGCCTGCATAATATACCTCTATGATTAAAGAATTATCTTTATGATACCAGCATGCCACCCACTTTCTGGCCAGATGACAGTAATATTCTTCTTTTCCGATCTTGCTATAATTCGGCCAACCAGGTTGCACAGGCCCCTTGTCTTCCAAGTCTATAATTAAAGCATAAAATTTATCTTTGATATAAAGAGGCATTTTACTAACCTCTTTAAAAACCTTTTTCTTGATTACTACCTCATATTTTTTCATAATGTAACCTTTTATTGATTACCTGTCAATAATACATTAATCGACTATTTTCACAACCTTCCCCTTGCTTGCGCTTTTAAGGATATCGTCTGCAACACCTGAAGCCCTTTTCAATGCCTCATCCCTTAAATGTGCATATCTTTGAGTCATTACAGGTGATTTGTGAGTAAGTAGTTTCTGGAGGGTATAGAGATCAACCTTGCCGGAAGAGGCAAGCGCCGAAGCATACACATGGCGGAGCCCGTGAACCGGTCTGAACCCTTTTGGTAACTCGGCCTTTTTGGCGATACTGCTGCAACCTTTACAGTCAGTAATATGCTCCCCTTTATTCCTTCCCGGAAAGAGATAAATGCTTTCACTGTCTTGAGGTATGCTACTAAAAATCCCTCTGGCAGTCTCATTTAACGGTATTCTTTGATCCTGTCCGCCTTTAGGGTCTCTTATGATTATAAATCCGCGCTGAAAATCAATATCATCCCACTGAAGCCTGAATATTTCTGTCTTTCTCATGCCTGTACAAAGGGCAAGCCTCATGATATTTGCTGCAACCTGATCTTTATGAGTGTTCAGTATATCTAACAATTTTCTGAGCTGGTCAGGTGTGAGGTCTTCAGTTGTCTGGTTGTTAAGCCTTGGTATTTCTATCTTGTAGGATATGGCAGCGGTTAAGCCCCTCTTGATCCCAAAGTTTAAGGTCCTTCTTAACAGTTCAAGCACCCTTGCAGCCGTGGTCAGCTTGTCTTCTTTCTTGAGCTTGATCCTGAGCCTGTCTACGTCAAGGGGGGTGAGTTCACCCGGTTCCATTTCCCCAATGCCATCTCTCAGATAACGATCAAACTTGTTTTTTTCATTTCGCAGGGCTTTATTATCGGAATATATTTCGCAATATTTGTCCCAGAGCTTTGCAATAGTCCAACGGCTGTCTTCAGCCTCCCTGGCTGCCTTTTCGGTCTCTCTCTTTTCATTGTTTGAAGGCTCTTTACCCTCCATTCGTAATGCCCTTTTTTTGGAGGCCCTGGCCGGGGTCATGTCTTCACTCTGACGACCGATCTTTTCAGAGATCAGCCTACCATCCTTTCGATAGGTGATGTAGAAAATCTTCTCAGGCTTTCCGGTTACCCTGTGAGTACCCCAGATAAAATATACCCCTGCATAATCTGTTTTATGACGCCTTTGTGCTGGCATATCAACTCCTTATAAAGCTTTTGTTGGGTATAATTTTTGTTATACGCATTTTTTGAAGGGAAAACCACCATGCTCCTCATACCCAACACTATACCCAACAGTATACCCAACACTATACCCAACACGTAACGAATATGTCAAGGTATTTCAAAGTATCTCTAAAAACGTGAAAGCCTTTATCCATAAGGGTTTTGAGTACTTTAAATTATTTTTAGGTAAATACCGGTATTTTGCTTTCCGGTGGCTGTTAACCACCCTGTCGATGGTTCGAGTCCGTCTCGGGGAGCCAAAAAATCCTGAGCCCGTTCACCCGGACGGGCTTTTTATTTGGGAAAAACATGCCTCAATGGGTCTACATAATCCTGAGTGAGTCGAATGAAAGACATTATTGTGGTCAGAGCAGCAATGTGGAGCAGCGCCTTTTCCAACACAATGATCCTGAATACCAACTTTCTAAAACAACAAAAAGATTTCCTGGTCCATGGAAATTGATATGGACATGCGAGTGTGCAGATCTGGCAGAAGCCACACACCTTGAACGCAAGATTAAAAAACGTGGAATAGCAAGGTATCTTGAGGAAATACAAGGTCGGTAGAGTCACGCCAAGGCGTGATTAATCCCGCCTGGAGCGGGATTCGAGTCCAGACGTGTCTACAATATGGCTTAAACACCTGTAAATAAAAACAAAAGACCTTGACAGAAGATAGCGTAACTGACACTCTTTTGCCTGTATTAAAAGAATCATCAAACTACCGGAGATCAATACCATGTTTTTTTCGACCGCAGGCATAGAGGTGTCACTATGGGTCCCACCGCTGGTTGCATTTGTTATTTCTTTTTTTACATCCATGGGGGGCGTATCAGGTGCGTTTCTTCTGCTCCCCTTTCAGATGTCATTTCTCAACTATACAAACCCCTCTGTGAGCGCCACAAACCAGTTATATAATGTTGTCGCCATCCCATCTGGGGTATACCGCTACTGGCGTGAAGGGCGTATGGTATGGCCTCTTGCCCTTATAGTGATAACAGGAACTTTGCCGGGTGTCTTTATAGGGGCCATAATAAGGGTGAAATACCTCCCTGATCCAGGGCACTTCAAATTGTTTGCAGCCATTATACTTCTCTATATAGCGATTAAAATGGTTTTAGATTTAATGTGTAAAGGAGATGATATAAAGAGATGCAACTCAGTAGATCCATCCGGCGGAATGACAGGCGAGATCAAATTTGCTAAGAATCAAGAGGAACAGGCCCTTGCTAACGTAAAGATTATCGCCCTCAATATGAAACAGATAACCTTACTGTTTACAGGAGATAGCTTTGAAATCCCTGTCCCTGGTGTCTTTTTACTTAGTTTCATTGTAGGCATTGTTGGCGGTATTTACGGGATAGGCGGAGGCGCAATATTAGCGCCATTTTTTATTACCTTTTTCAGGCTCCCGGTCTATATTGTGGCTGGCGCCTCTCTGTTGGGAAATTTTGTGACATCAATAGCAGGGGTTGCCTTTTATCAGGCCATTGCCCTGTTTTCGCCTGATATCAAGGTTGCCCCTGACTGGCTGCTCGGAATCCTTTTCGGCACAGGAGGTATGTTTGGCATGTACCTTGGGGCAAGGTGCCAGAAGTATGTTCCGGCCAAATATATAAAGCTGATGCTAACCCTTGTTATGCTCTATACCTCTATAAAATATGTAATAGATTTTATAACCGCCATCTAAAAGGAGAACTTAGTGAGACTTCATTTTTTACAACATGTGCCATTTGAGGATCTTGGAATTATTTTCGAGTGGGCAAAGGATAAAAAGATTTCAGTATCCAGAACCGCATTTTTCCTTGATGAAACCTTGCCTGACATTAACACCTTTGACCTCCTGGTTGTAATGGGCGGGCCAATGGGGGTGTATGATGAGGATAAATACGATTGGTTAAAGTCTGAAAAAGAGTTCATCAAAAAAACTATTATTGAAGGCAAGGCCGTGCTGGGGATATGTCTTGGGGCGCAGCTAATCGCAGGGGCACTGGGCGCAAAGATTTATAAAAACAGCAATAAAGAGATTGGCTGGTTTCCTGTGAGAAAAAATACAAAATCAGATTCTAAAAACACAGGTGTATTCCCCGATGAATTTTTTGCCTTTC
>CAZSZQ010000296.1:0-3782 GCA_964610475.1 uncultured Desulfatiglans sp. | reverse complement strand
ATGCCCCCATCATTGAAAAGGCCCTTGAACGCATGAGAGCGGTTTTGCCGTCTTCACTCACATGAATTACCGGTTGATACTGCATGTGGTTATGAAGCTGGCCCGGAAGTTGATCCTGTTCACCATACAGATTGAGGTTGCGCCTTATACCCTTATGGCCTTTGTAAACACCCCGCTGGGCAATTTCTATGGTGCCATCCGGTGCAAAAATACCGGTCAGATCATCCCATTGATTCCCGGCAAGATAATACCCGTAAACAGCCTGTAATCGTTCCACCTCATCAGCATCCTTAAGCAGACCTATACGTTTCTCCAGATCAATCAATAATGGGACAAGCCCTTCCCCTGATAACCCTTTCAGATCAGGTTCTGCGGGGGATTTTCTGTCTCCTGTAACCGGATTTTCAAAGTGGAATGGTGGTATAAAAATAGATGGATAATTCTCGTAATCAACACTAGGTGGCCGGTCAGGGGGAAGAAGTTCGTTTTGTGTTGACCTGGGCAGGGCAGCCTTTGCCCAGCCCTGATCATATGGTGTGCGCATGGTGGAGTACAGATGCAGCCTGCTTATTTTCCATTTGCCGTTTTCCTTTTTGTATTCATTTTCATAAACCCCTGTCCCCCAGAAATGGTTTTTACCGAACTTTGCCTCCTGTGAAAAGAGGTGCCAGCGGCCCCTGGCCTCGGTTTTTGACAGCACATGAATGACAGGCTGCAACTGCATATAGTCATTAAGCACCCCTTCTTCAGGGCCTTCTGCACCCAGGGTTTTAAAATATTCAAGGATCCTCTCCTTGCCAAGGTAAACACCATCACCACCCATCTCTACAGATGCATTTTCTGTAAACAGGTCAGCAGCCTGGGACCACAATTTTTTATCAAAGTAAAAACCAAAGATACGCTGAAGGTTTTCAATCTCGTTTTCCGCCTCCAGTCCTTCGATCTCCTGCTCAAGCAGATTAGCCTCCTTTAACAGTTCGCCATATTCATCCGGGCTTGAATATTGAACTCGTGGAAAGAGGAGAAGAACAAGAAATAATATAAGGGCCGACAATAAAGGTAGCGACATGATTATTTTTCCTCTTCCTTATATCTTTTGACAGGATTTTTAAAGTGAAAGGGAGGGAAAAAGGTTTCAGGCCAGTAACCAAAAGCCTTGTTATAAGGTATATCAGGCTTCAGGTTGCCTGAAACATATATTCCATGATTGGCATCCTCATTTTTTGCCCATCCGCCCTCATAGGGTACCAGGATTGTCTGGTACCAGCAGAGCTTGCTTATTTTCCAGACACCGTCTTCCTTAACGTATTCATTCTCATATGGGCCTTCACCCCAGAATGCTGTTTCACCGTACTCACCCTGCAGGCTGAGATCACGCCAGCGCCCCTTTGCTGTAAGACCATCATCTGAAAGGGTAATGACCGGCATGAGCTGAAAGTGTTCATTGAGCTGCCCCTCTCTCAAGCCGGACCTGTTTTCGCCAAGCGCGTAAAAATATTTTTTTATCTTTTCCTTCCCAATATAGACACCATCACGGGCATATTCGAAGGTCGCATTTTCCGCGAACAGGTTTGCTATTTCATCCCACAGACCCCTGTCAAAATAGTAACCGAAGATGCGTTGCAGCCGTTTGATGTCATTGTTGTCTTTTATACGCTGAGCTTTAGCTTTGAGTGTCTTTATCCTTTCACGGTATTCGGAGATCTGCTTTTCATCCATCCCGGCTGCTGATTTATCAGCATCTTTTTTTGGTGTGCAGGAAAAAAATATTAAAAAAGAAATAAATAAAATAAGACTATTCAATGCCCTGCGCATAATTTTCCGCCTCAAATCATAATTGGTAGAGCTACAGCACCCTGTAAAAATGTATTACCACGCTGCTGGCCTTACGCATACCCGTGGATATGATCACCGATTTATTGAGCCAGTCATATTTGCTGCCCGCTTTAACCTCCATCTTTGCCGATGTACGCATGTAATACTCTGAGGGATTTACATCTTCACCCTTTGCTAAGCGCGCAAGCACCTCTTTAGGTGCAGTCCTTATACCTGTGTTTTCAACAAGGATGATCACACCGTCATCTGTCATAAGACTGTATTTGGCCATAAGATCAGCCGTACCGTCTTCGCGTACTATCTGCCAGTCCGCACCGCCAGCCAGCACCTTTCCGTTGATTTTCGGCCCGGTAACTGTCCCGCCAGTGATGTTAATAACCCGGCGGTTGCCGTATGTGGTTTTGCCAAGTTCCTGCGGCGGGTCAAGGGTTGCAGATACCTCAAATAAAAATTCCAGCTCCGGCTTTGGCAGCAGATCCCCTGCAGGACTGTTTTTTGGGGTCATAACTAATACTGAAAGGATTAATAGCATAAGGGTAATTTTTTTCATGATCTCCTCTCCAATGAAAAAGAGTTACATTGATTGGGGCTGTCTTATAATATTCATAATGAATTCCTGTTATTTGGGAATAGGGTCGATTGTCGGCCAGAAACGCGCAGTGGAAATGGGCAGGGAGCGGAAAAATGCAAGTATAGAGTGGATTTCATTGCCCCAGATTTTAAAGGCCTCAAAGGTTACGAGCGCGTTGCCTTCGCCATAGTTGGAACCGGTATGACCGAAATTCATCCAGAGTAATACTATGCCCATCTCTTCATCCACTGCGGCCACACTCGCAATGATGCCAGGATGCAGGGTGATATACTGCTCATACAGACCGCTATTTGCCATTTTGCATCCCTTACCGGCCATTATTACTCCATTCTCAACACGATAAGCTTCAGGGTCAAAGGGTGTCCCTGCATCCTTAAAATTGCCTATGCGCAGACCTTCGGTATATGTAAGGGCGGTTGTTATCATGGATTTGCGTGACTGTTTTTTACCGGCCGGGACAGGGTCATTCATACCCCTTATCGGTGCTCCCAGTTGATTCGGCTTGATGCGTGACTCAGGGGTAATATGCTCAATAAGGGTTTCAATGCCTGTGATCTTCATATCCTTCACGTAAAGCAGTACTGAACAGAGCGCCTGGTTATTACCTTCGCTGACCGCTATATGGGTGGCTGCAATCTGTTTTTTCGTATCCAGGTAATCCTGGCGGAATGTGGCCTTTGAGGTAACGCTCTTCCACAGTCCCTCTCCCAGCTTCATTGCTTTAGAGTCCTCCGTGAAGCGGACATCACTAGCCAGTGGTAACATTGAGGGATCATGCCCTGCAAGGGCATCAATATACTTTGTAATCATTCCTTTCAGACATTCCCTGTCACACTCCTGAGCAGGTGCGGTTTGAACAGAAAAGAGGATAAAGATTATAAAGAACGCGGCAATCGTTATTACACTGTGAGGACGATGTGAATTATACATATATCTCTCCATGGTAATCTGAAAATAGTTTCAATACAGTTATATGCAAATTCTGTATTATAAAGCGCCCCGCCTGCATTGTCCTGTGAATTATTCAGCTAAAATAATAGCTGATCTCATACATTAACAGCCTGTCAGGGCGCTACCCTGGTTCAGATCCTATTCGATAGGTTCAAGGGGCCAGCCCATTGATTCAGCACGAGGACCGACTATTGCATGGATCAGATCCACCTCACCGTCTCTCATCCTGAATATGTGGCAATCTACAAGGCCGCTCCCTGTAGGATTTTTATCACTTACAGTTGCCCCGCCGCCAAATATCATAAATGCGATGGAAAGGCCTTTTTCAGTATCAACCCAGACGCGCCTCGGTCCATGATTGATGCTATTACCCATTCGTTTCCTGAATGTCACAGGCGAACAA
>CAZSZQ010000295.1:0-3786 GCA_964610475.1 uncultured Desulfatiglans sp. | reverse complement strand
ATGGTTTAATATACTGGATAGGAGGAGGGACAAATATGGTGTCTGGAAACAGGGGTGAAAATATTGTCTTTCCATATGATCCTATTAAGCATGAATGGCTTGTTATAGTTGAATTAAAAAGGATTTATTACGAGAGAAATAAAAAAATGTGGGATTCTGGAGGGACAAATAAATATCGAACTGCCATCCCCCCTATGCTTGAGCGTAGAATAGACCATGAAGCGGTTGTGACAGCGGATGGAAAGATATATGTAATGGGAGGCCGAAGGAAGGTGCTCAAGAAAAAGAACCAGTTTGGTGGTGTAACTGATACAGGTTTATATGAGGTCTCAAAAACAATGGAGTGTTATGACTCAGGTAAAGGGATTTGGGAATATAAAAAACCGATGTCCATGGAGCGTTTTCTCTTTGCGGCTGTTACAGGTCCTGATAACAGGATCTATACCTTTGGCGGGATGCATTTTACTTCTGAAAAAGACGAGGATGTGCCTTCATATGATAATACAGAGGTGTATGACTCTGAAAATGATACATGGACAATTCTTAAACCCATGCCTGTTCCTTTATCCGGACACGCGGCAGTTTTGGGGTCTGATAATAAAATATATATCATGGGAGGCGTCAGTTCATATAACGGGCCCCCATTAAAAAGCGTATTTATATATGACCCTGCAAAGGACAGGTGGAGTAGAGGCCCTGATATGAGGCTGCCCCGCGCTTCGCTTGCTGCGGTGGCCACTCCTGATGGCAAGATATATGTGATGGGAGGTACAGACAGTGGTGCCTATGAAGATAAAGAAGCCATGAATTTCTGGCTGCCCAAAGAATACGAATACTATACAGGCAAAGTACAGGATACAGCGGAAGTTCTTGATATCGGGAAATAATGTGTTTTTTTATATGCTAAGGGAAATAATGATAAATCCAGACAAAAAAATAGAATATAAAAAAATAAACAAGGTATTTGTTGTTCTTGTTCTTTTAACACTTACTTTTATCTTTCCAATCATTTTGAATGGTGCGGAGCTAAATGATAAAAAGAAGATAATTAATAAAAGTAATGTACAAAAAGAAGAAATCCAAATTATCCCTTCCTTAGGTTATAAGATGGTTTATATCAAACCAGGAAGCTTCATTATGGGAACCCCTTCAACTGAAGACTTTGTAAAAGGATATTATAGTGATGATGAGGTACAGCACAAGGTGACCCTGACTAAGGGTTTCTATATGGGTGTTGTAGAGATAACCCAGATCCAGTGGAATAAAATTATGAAGGAAAAAGAGGCCCTTTTTGAAGAATGCGGGGGTGATTGCCCTATAGAGGGAGTATCATGGGATATGGTACAGAAATTTATAAATAAATTAAATGAAACAGAGAAGGCGAATAAATACCGGCTTCCTACTGAGGCAGAGTGGGAATATGCATGCCGTGCAGGAACTAAAGAGAGGTTCTTCTTTGGAAATGATGAAAAGCTTATTGATGAATATGCCTGGCACATAGGAAATTCGGGTAAGATGCCTCACCCTGTTGGTCAAAAAAAGCCTAATGCCTGGGGATTATACGATATGTACGGAAATGTTTATGAATGGTGTGAAGATAAATGTGATTGGGATAAAGGCCAGGTGATAACAGATACATATAAGGATGGTGTTATTAACCCCCTTGGTAAAAAAGGGACATATCGGATAATTCGGGGAGGTTGCTGGGGAGGTGATCCTCATAGCTTAAGGAGTGCTGTCAGGCTGGCAGATCCGCATGATATCGCAAGCAATACGGTTGGTTTCAGGCTTGTGATGACAGAATGAGTAATTTATTTCGATTTAACGAATCATGAACTATTTTTTAAAAAGAGTATACAAATGTTGAAAAGAATCATCGTTATGTTTCTTTTGATTGCAGTAAACTCCCCTATTCTTTTAAATGCAGATGATTCCCTTGAATTGCCTGCCGGGGCAAAAGTTGTAAAAACTGAACCCTATTCAGATGATAATGCAAACTTCTTTGTAGTTTGTGTCTATCGGACTGATGACTCCGGATATATGGTCATTAAGAAGTTATTAGGCAGGAAACCTGGCACTGAAATAGTCTATATTTTACCTGTTCCCAGACCTGATAAGTACACACATTACCTAAGTGCCCCGGATTGTCTTTTTGATGGCACTTTGATGGAGAAGATATTTGTTGAGGCGCGCATTCAAACTGATGGCACACACTTCCGCACCAAGGTAATAAATGCATGGCAGATTGATTTAGAAAATATAGCCATAAATAAAATAGATGAAACCCGTGTTAAATGTCTTAGCGCGTTAGAATGACGTGCATAAGATATCTGTATCGTTAAATATTTACGTAAGACTAAATTATTGACATACGCCAATATAATACAATCGCTTTGATTTATTTTATTCACATTTTATTAAACCATAAGACTTATGAAAAAATATCTATCTTTATTACTATTTTATTTATTGGCAGGTTCTACTTGCATTGATGCAGATTGGCAATTTGTCTCTCCCATGCCAAAGGGACGATATGGTCATGATGCTACATTAGGGCCTGATGGGAAGATATATGTCATGGGCGGTATGGTAATTGACATCACAGAGAAAGGAATGGGGAAAAGGCATGATAATGGTTCATATTCCAATCTTGTTTTTGATCAAATAAAGGACGAATGGAAATTCCTTGAACCTGTACCAGGTGGTATTGATCGAGGTCACTATAAATTATATGATGAAGAAAAAGATTTTTGGCGTACAGTGCGCCCGACGAAAAACAATATAAAAAATTATTATGAAGGCTATTTTCCTGAAGAAGATTTTGAAAATCCATGGAAAATATACCTTACACCGATCCCGCTTGATAAATTGAGAAAAACAGGAGTTGAAAGGCAGGGGGATGGTGTAGCTAGTGTTGCAGGGAAAGATGGACGAATATATTGGCTTGGTGGAAGTGTCAATTCCTCTGGCATAGGGGAGAGTATCGTTCTCCCATATGATCCATATAAGAAGACATGGCCTGATGCTGAAACCGAAAAAGTCATCTACTCTTCTTCAACCTATGGTTCATCCTATAGTTATAAGACTATATATAAAACGGACATCCCTCCCATGAATGAAAGACGAATAGATCATGAGGCTGTTGTTACCTCTGATGGAAAGATATATGTTTTGGGAGGCCGTCGAATGGTATTGAAACCAGACAAGATTGGAATATTATCAAGCACAGGAAAACGGGAAGCCACAGATACTGTAGAATGTTATGATCCAGCCACAAATAAATGGGAATACAGGAAACCCATGTCGGTAAAACGTTTTCTTTTTGCTGCCGTGGTTGGACCCGATGACAGAATATATACTTTTGGAGGAACGGATTTTATAGATAATAGAGCAAGAAAGACGTTTGATTTAGTCGAGGTATATGATCCAAAAATCGATAAATGGTCAAGGCTTAAACCCATGCCTGAACCAAGGGATGGGCATGCAGCGGTTTTGGGTGCTGATAATAAAATATATATAATGGGAGGAGCTATTAGTCAAAACGACCCTCCCCTTGCTGATGTTTTTATATACAATCCTGATAAAGATGCCTGGAGAAAAGGACCAAGTATGAATTTGCCAAGGCATACATTAGCGGCTATATCCACACCGGACGGCAAAATTTACGCAATAGGTGGTACTGATGTAGGCGCATATAAATACAAGAAACAGATAAATCAATTTCTCCCTCGTAGCCTTGAATTTTACACAGGCAAGATACAGAATACTGTAGAGGTGCTGGATATT
>CAZSZQ010000294.1:0-3791 GCA_964610475.1 uncultured Desulfatiglans sp. | reverse complement strand
GTGAAAACGGGAATCCATTTAAGTTTTAAAAGTTTGTCTGTGGGGTTCTAATGCCATAATGTGCCATAATGGGGACATCCTATGCTTTTATGTTTTGCAGGTTATAAGGCATATGGTAATTAGGCTATATGCCAAGAAAATCAAGAAGATATACTCCAGGGGCACTGCACCATGTTATTATCAGGGGAATAGAAAAACGGAAGATATTCAGATCTGATTTTGACAGGAAGAACTTTATAAACCGGCTTACAGAATTAATCCCTGAAACAAAAACAGATTACTTTGCATGGGTTTTGATGTCCAATCACGTATATCTGTTGTTGAGAACAGTACTGGTACCTGTTTCATGTCCCTATTTCAGAAAAGGTTTATCTTTTGTCAACCGGTTTAGAGTGTATTATTCTGCCATCGAAGCTATATCAGCAGGCGGGTAACATCTGGGTAAAGGTGTTCTGGATAGCATGGACTTTCATGCAATAAAACCATTTTTATTTTTACCTTTAATTTTCCCCTATAATAGACTATTATTTCTAACAGCCTACATGAGAGAATCACCTTCTCACAAAAATAAGGCTCTTAAGATACAGACAAAAAAAGATCTTTTTGAATCAACAGCAATTCCTGAGTTTATTATAATATATATTTTCCAACAGATTTTCTAACACAGACAGGAGAATTGTCATGTCAGAAAAAATAAAGGATATTACCACAAATAAAGAAAAATTATCCTATTACAAGGCCCTGAATGACATAGCAAACCAGATTCATTCTGCAAGAGATATGGATGAGATATTTCTGGATCTCAACACCCAGATCCTGAGCCTCTTTGATACTGAGAGAATCAGTATCTATGTGGTAGACAGCAAAAGGAAGGAGCTTTACCAGCGGCTTAAGGCTGGGGGTTCCATGCCTGTAGAGATACGTCTCCCAATCAATAATGAGAGCATAGCGGGCTTCTCCGCAAACAACGCTCAGGTGACAAACATATTAAACGCCTATGACAACCATGAGCTATCCATGATCAACAGATCACTTACCTTTGACAAAAGCTGGGATGAAAAAAACGGTTTCAGGACAAGACAGATACTCACTGTACCGATATTTTTTAAGAATAATATAAAAGGCGTGCTTCAGCTTATAAATAAAAATAATGGTAACAGGTTCACCCTTGAAGATCAGAATTCTGCCATTGAAATGGCAAACGTATTGGGTATAGCCTTTTTCAACCAGTTGAAGTTCGCCCAGAAAACCATAAAAAAGAGCCGTTTTGATTATCTTTTAAATAACAACCTGATCACAAAAAAGGAGCTTGAGCATGCTATAGTGATGGCAAGGGATCAAAAAGTCTCTATTGAAACGGTCTTTATAAATGAGTTCAAGGTTAAGAAAAATGATGTAGGGAAATCCCTGGGTGAATTCTTTAATTGTGAATATGTGCCCTATGACAGCAATTTCCCGATCCCTGGTGATCTCCTTGCAAGGCTCAAACATGTTTACCTTAAAAACAATCTGTGGGTACCCCTTCTAAGAGAAGGCGGCAAGGTAAAGATTCTCATAGATAACCCGCAACGCCTCGATAAGGCTGACAGTATCAAATCTCTTATCCAGGCAGAGACATATGAGTTATGTGTGGGGTTGAAGGAAGACATTATCCGGTTCCTTGATTATTTTTACGGAACGCCCCGGGTTATTGAAAGAGATTCCATACACGATATCATGGCAAAACTTGATACCGGGGTGAGTGACCTGGATGAAGATTCAACAGAAATGATATCAGAGGATGACAGTGCTATTGTCCAGCTTGTAAACAAGATAATAACCGATGGACACAAAAAGAAGGCTTCGGATATACATATTGAGCCCTATCCTGGCAAGGAAGGAGCTGAGATCCGTTTCAGGATAGACGGGGCATGTACAAAATATCAGACTATACCCCATCATTATAAAAGGGCGGTTGCATCAAGGATTAAGATCATGTCAGAACTTGACATATCAGAGCGCAGGAAACCCCAGGACGGAAAGATCAAATTTAAAAAATATGCACCTCTTGATATTGAACTCAGGGTTGCCACAATACCCACGGTTGGAGGTGAAGAGGATGTAGTAATGCGTATCCTTTCTGCTGGTGAATCTATCCCCCTTTATGTCATGGGGTTGAGTGAAAGGAATTATAGGCTTTTAACGCATCTTATCTCACAACCCTATGGAATATTTCTTGTTGTCGGGCCTACAGGAAGCGGTAAAACAACAACTCTTCATGCGGCCTTAAGACATATTAATAAACCGGAAACCAAGATATGGACGGCCGAAGACCCTGTTGAGATTACCCAGAAGGGCTTAAGACAGGTACAGGTGCTGCCAAAAATAGGTTTTGATTTTGCCGCTGCAATGCGTTCATTTTTGAGAGCCGATCCGGATGTAATTATGGTTGGGGAGATGAGAGACCATGAAACAGTTTCAACCGGCATAGAGGCATCACTTACAGGGCACCTGGTGTTCAGCACCCTCCACACCAACAGCGCGCCTGAAACCATTACCAGGCTTCTCGATATGGGTATGGATCCTTTTAATTTTGCTGACGCTATTCTGGGAATCCTTGCACAGAGGCTTGTGAGGACATTATGTAAGGTGTGTAAAGAACCCTATCATCCTGATATAAAAGAGTATAATGATTTGGTAATGGCATACGCCGGTGATTTTGATGCCCTTGGGTTTTCATATAACGATGATCTCAAACTATACAGGGCAAAGGGATGTGAAAAATGCAATAATACGGGTTACCATGGCAGGGCAGGCATTTTTGAGCTGCTTGATGGAACCGACAGGATGCGGTATCTCATACAGGGCAAGGCCAGGATTGAGGTATTGAGGGAACAGGCAATCAAAGACGGCATGACCACCCTTATGCAGGATGGTATAAGAAAGGTGTTCCTTGGCCTTACTGATATACAGCAGGTGCGGAAGGTGTGTGTGAAATAGAGGCTCAGGGTTCAAGGCGCAGGGCGCAAAAATTCAAGGTTCAAGGTTCAAGGTTTAAGATTCAAGATTGAAAATTTGAAATTTGAAATTTGAAATTTGAAATTTTCAAGACCGGAGCAAGGAGATGATTAAATGAACATCACGGAAAAGATAACAGAATATTCTTTAAAGAGGTACAGGCTGATCACACTATTAATGGTCATTGTCACCTCTATTTTCATACTACTGGCTGCACTTCCATCTGTTTTCCCGGAGAGATTTCCATACCTTAATTCATTAAGGGTTGATACTGATCCTCAGAATATGCTTCCCGCAAATGAGCCTGTAAGGGTGCTTAACGACAGCATGAAAAAGGATCTGCAGCTCTATGACATGGTTGTTGTTGGCATTGTAAATGAAAAGCACCCTGATGGTGTATTCAACCCTGAAACATTAACCAATATCTATGAGCTTACCAGATTTGCAAAGACGCTTCGCTGGATAGAAAAGGGCGAGGAAAGGGGCGTGGTTGAGGCAGACCTTATTGCCCCCTCAACAGTGGATAATATAGAACAGGGCGGGCCTGGTGTGGTAAAGTTCGAATGGCTAATGCCCAAACCTCCTGAAACAAGGGATGAGGCCATTAACGTCCGTGAAAAGGCACAAAAGATACCATTTTTAAACGGCACACTGGTATCAGAAGACGGTAAGGCAATTGCCATTTACCTCCCCCTTACCCACAAGGAACTTAGTTACAGGGTCTCTTCTGCTATCCAGGAAAAGGTGGCTGAATTTAAAGGCGATGATGAATACCATATAACAGGGCTCCCTGT
>CAZSZQ010000293.1:2695-3798 GCA_964610475.1 uncultured Desulfatiglans sp. | reverse complement strand
CCTGCAAAAAAGGCTGCTCAGCTTGACCCAATTGAGGCCTTGAGGCATGAGTGATTTTTCATGCAGGGTTCAGATTTTATTAAAAAACAAATCTGACCCTGCATTAATTGTTTTCTCCCACCTCCTTTCCCTGATAAATACTATTAGAAATTAAATTCAAACCTTCATCTTACTCCAAAGACAATAATCAGATTGTATTTACATTATTTTTATGTCAGAAAGATGGGACACTAAAAAAAACAGGTTTAGTATTATGAAAAACGAGCATACAGCCATAACACTTAAAAAAGGTAAGGATGCCTCAATAAGGCGGCGTCACCCCTGGGTCTTTTCTGGCGCCATAAAAGAAACTGGTTTAAACCAGCTTTCAGAAGGTGAAATGGTAGATATCTACTCCCATAATGGTGAATTTATGGCAATGGGGCACTATCAGTCAGGTACAAGCATTGCTGTGAGGATACTCTCATTTACGCCATCTGATGAAAAGACTATCTTTAGAGAAAAAATAAACAGTGCCTGGAAATACAGGAAACAATTTGGCATAACTGAAAGTCCGGTTACAAATGTATACAGACTGATTTTTTCAGAAGGTGACGGGCTTTCCGGTCTGGTCGTCGACTATTATGACGGAGTGGCGGTATTTCAAGCGCATTCTAAGGGTATGTATTCCAGCCGGTATCTTATCGCCAACATCCTTTCAGAGGTGCTGGGGGATAGATTATGTGCTGTATATGATAAGAGTAGAGAAACCTTGCACAACAAGGCTGGTTCTGTAGAAAATGGATATATCATTGGTTCAGCAGAAGACTCCAGAGTGGTTACTGAAAGCGGAAATCGTTTTTTAGTAAACTGGGTAACAGGGCAAAAAACAGGTTTTTTTATTGATCAGCGTGAAAACCGCAAACTGGCAGGTGTATATTCTTACGGGAAACGGGTATTAAATACATTCTGTTACACCGGAGGCTTTTCAGTTTATGCCGGCATGAATGGCGCAAAAGAGGTGCACAGTGTTGATTCATCTAAAAATGCGATAGCCTTTGCCGAAAAAAATATGTGTTTAAACGGCATATCCAACTATAAATTTTTTACGGAAGATGTCTTTG
>CAZSZQ010000293.1:0-2595 GCA_964610475.1 uncultured Desulfatiglans sp. | reverse complement strand
GATCATCCTGTTGATATATTCCACCCGGAGGGTGAATATCTTAAAGGACTGGCAGTATATGTTGATTAAAACTATTGGTGATCAACCTTTATTTTAATACCGGACTTGGCAGTAGACGGCTACTGCAAAATCAGGGGTTAAACATCAACTAATCTATCGGCCTTATAATGGCGCGGCATGGCCCTGCATCACCTTTTTCCATACGTAAGGGCAGGCATATCATCTCATATACGCCAGGTTTTACACCTTCAAGATTAAGCATCTCAATTATATATATACCGTTCATAAGGAGTGTCTCGTGAACTATCTTTATATTCTCAATATCTTTCTGATTTCCAATGGTTATATAATCAACTCCTACCAGCCTGACTTTTCTATCCTTTAGATAATAGGCAACCTCATTGGTGCAATAGACATAATCATCGACAAATGCTGTTGTTTTATAGGCATAGGAAGAATTCCTGGTCTTAAACAATATCCTTTCGCCCTCCCTGATATCATATGGTTTCACCTCATCAAGTTTTATACTTGCAGGATCTTTGATCTCTATCACGCGTGCAGGGCCTATAGCCGTATCTATGGGCATCATATCAATGGTTGTGCCGTCTGCCATAAAATGGAAAGGGGCATCTATGTGTGTGCCATTATGTGAATTAATACTGATCTGTGACATGGTAACAGGATCTCCCTTTGTCCTGTCAAAGATCCTTGTAACGCTTGGCGCCATAGGATCGGTTGGAAAATATGGCATGGGTTGGTTTACCGGAAAGGGAACACTTATATCAATCCAATTGGTTTTATTCATATCTTCTCCTTAGATAATAGTTATTTAACACCCACATTTATATATGAATCTTCTTTAATAACCTCCATAAGCCGGCAAAAATGCCATTCCTGATTTTTTGGTGTTAAGCTGCCATCTGTATATCTTTCACAGCTATCAGGTTTTTTAAGCGGATATTCTTCAATTGGGTCATCTATCATATTGTAAAAGGAGCAATTGGAATCAGCTATACCGCCTTCACATACAACTTTATATTTGGCATTTCTTGCCCCTACATGCGGAATGCTGTTAGTCATAAGGTTGATGGATTCACTTAGCACAAAGCCTTTATCAGGGTCACGCACAGTGCTTTTTGCATTAAAGAGTATGGGGGTTAATGAAACAGAATCCAGTGTAACCTTAGCGTTTCCTTCACTGTTATTTACCTCAGCAGGGACTTTAAGATCTGCAATAGAAAGAACAGTTGAAAAAAGATCAACCACATGTATAAATTCATTATTTTTTGAACCGGCCTTTATTTTTGGCCCTTTAATTGCCAATGGAACAAGGGCTCCGCTTTCATATGTAGTACCCTTCCCCCGCCCTTTCCTGGTTATATACATATTGTCTATATAATAAAGGCCTTGTCTCTCATACATTGGTGTCCCATTATCGCTTATGTAGATAACATATGTATTGGGATCAAGTTCATTAACTGTATCGATAAGCTTGCCTATAAGTGTATCCATGGAATTTGTCATGGCCCTCATGAGTGATTCATCACTGCAATTACCTGCGTTGTTTGATCCAAATACGCCGCCGCAGGCCTGCATCTCATCCAGACTCTTTTTATCAAGGGTATCAGCATTAGGCACAATCATGGCATTTGGTTTCTGAATTATTGTGGCGTGTGATAAATTATATGCTACCCATGCAAACCATGGTTTATCAGGATTATCCTTTTCTTTTTTTGTTATCCACTCAACAGCATCGGCTGTATTAACAAGTGGTGCGTATGTGCTTGAAGAAAATCCCTTTAGAGACCTCTCAGGGGCGGTTTCTGTCTTAAATACGTTTGCAGGAGATTCAGTATCCTGTATATGGTAATCATATGCCCAGAAAGTAGCTAATGCAGCATGCATGTTCCCCTTGTATATTTCAAAACCTGCCTCTTTTGGTTTGATGCCAGGATAATCCGGCCCATTGCCATTACCTGGCAGACCGGCCAGATGCCATTTTCCAAATAACCCGGTGCTGTATCCTCCCTCATCTTTTAATTTCTGGACAAAGGAGGTATGTTTTTGAGACAGGGCATCTGCATATGTTAGCACCTTTGTTTTTTTGCCATAGAGTCCGGTCAGTATAGCAGCCCGTGAAGGCGAACAGAATGGATGAGCCCACAGATTGGTAAAGACCATCCCTTCATTTGCCAGTTTATCGAGCCTGGGGGTCGAGGCAGGAAATCCTTTAATAGCCTTATAAGCAGGATGGTTATGGCCTGAAGGTCCATATTTTTTTTCCAGGTTATCGATCAGGCCAGGATACATATCTGAAGTGACATCCATACCAACATCATCGGATATAATCAACAGGATGTTGGGACGTTTTGCCGTATCCGGTTTTTTTGCCATTCCATATGCAGTACTAAAAATACAAAATAATAGAATAGCGGTTAAAAAAATAGGAGCTAATTTTATACTGGGGGTTATTCTCACAGGCATGTTAATCTCCTTTTTATGAGATTATTTAATTACAATATAAAACCGAATAATTATTCTGTTTGTGTGCCTGGCATAATATTTTAGCTTCCTTACCTTGTCAAGTTGATATCC
>CAZSZQ010000292.1:0-3855 GCA_964610475.1 uncultured Desulfatiglans sp. | reverse complement strand
GGCTCAAAAAAAAGTACAGGATACGTAATGCATATATTCAATAACCGGACAGGATTTCTCAACTTGTCGGTTTTTTGTTTGACCCGGGCATATTCCGGAACAGTTTCAGAAAAGCAGCATTAAAAATATTTAACAGGATTGATAATTTAGACGATTTATCTGAGGAAGCCCAAATACTATTGGAAGATGAAATAAATGCAACTAATAAAAATTATCAATTTAAGGGTATAAAAAACAATGATTTCAAATAGAAAGGAAACATTTAAAAGAGAAATATCTACACAGGCCATTATGCCTTTTATCGGCGTTTATGATGTTTTTTCCGCATCGATCGCTGCAAAATACTATAATAACATTTTTTTAAGCGGATTCGGATTTGCCGCAAGCTTTTATGGACTCCCGGATATCGGTTTCATCACGTGGAGTGATATGGTTTCTTATTTACAGCGAGTTCGTGCCGTTTTGCCTTATCATTATATACTTGTTGATATGGATGACGGATACGGGGATGCCAGTGTTGCGAGTCATGTAACAGCATTGCTTGATTCGGCAGGGGCGTCAGGCGCAGTGCTTGAGGACCAAAGAAGACCAAGGCGATGCGGTCATTTTGACGGGAAAGAGTTGTTAACGGTAAGTGAATATATTGATAAGCTGACCCGGGTTCTCAATAACCGAGGCAATATGTTTATCATTGCCCGCACCGATGCATCTGATCCTGAAGATATCTTTACAAGAGCAGTGGCCTATGCTCAGGCGGGCGCCGATGCTGTTTTAGCTGACGGTATTGGTGATTTAAAGCTGATAAAAGAGTTGAAGCAGTATCTAAAGGTACCGATAGTCTTTAACCAGATTAATGGTGGAAAATCACCCATTTTTAGTCTTGATGAACTGAAAGAGGTTGGGATTTCCATGGTAATATACAGTACGCCATGTTTGTTTCCTGCTCAGGCTGCCATTGAAAAGGCGATTTTTTCTCTGAAGAGAAACAGTGGACTTATTCAAAATGAGGATGAATCACAGGTGGATTTAAAAACATGTGACTCTCATTTAAAGGAAAATCAATTGGGGAGAAATAGAATTGCCCAATGAATTTAATAATAACTCCGAAATAGCTGAAAGGATAAAAAACCTTTCTCCTGTAAAGAGGGCTTTGCTGGAACTCAAATTGAAGAAGGCGATGGGGGGTAAACAGGAAACCGATATTATACCCGTAAGAAATGAGCGTAATTTTGCCCCTCTTTCCTTTGCCCAGCAGAGGCTCTGGTTCTTATACCAGCTTGAACCGGAAAGCAGCAATAATTATAATATGCCTGTTGCGTATCGTCTAAAAGGGGTATTGAACGTTGATGCCCTCCACAATGCTATCAATGAGATTATTAAACGGCATGAAGTTCTCCGGACGACTTTTACCATAGCCAATGGTGAACCAATTCAAAAAATTGTACCGAGCCTTACAATAGATTTACCTGTATTTGACCTGTCTATTGATAAGCCAGATAATAAAGAAGTAACTGTCAGGGAGATATGCAATGGCGAAGGGAGGTGGGTATTTGATCTGGAAAAAGGTCCGCTGTTCAGGTGTTCCCTGGTCCGTCTGGCACCTGAGGATAATGTTTTTATTTCTAATATGCATCATATTATTTCCGATGGCTGGTCAATAGAGGTATTTACAAGGGAACTATGGGTAATTTATGAAAACTATACCAAAGGAGAGGCCTATTCTTTGCCTCCGCTTCCCATTCAGTATGCGGATTATGCTCAGTGGCATAGAAATAAATATGATGAAAAGGCACTTGGGAAGCAACTTCAATACTGGAAAAATAAACTAGCAGATTCACCTGCTGTGCTGGAATTGCCAACGGATCGACCCCGATCAGCCGTTCAATCTTTGAAAGGTGCTCATCTTTCTACTTATTTCTCAAATCAATTACTTGAAGAACTCACAACCTTCTCACTCGCTAATAATGTGACCATTTATATGACACTGTTAGCGGCATTTCAATCGTTGCTATTCCGGTATACCGGTCAGGAAGATATCCTGGTCGGATCTCCAGTTGCAGGCAGGAATCGTCCTGAGACAGAGAACCTGATGGGATTTTTTGTCAATACGCTGGTATTGCGAACCAATCTTCAAGGCAATCCGACCTTTAGGGAGTTACTTGGCCGTGTTCGGGAGGTTTCACTGGACGCTTTTGAGCATCAGGAACTTCCATTTGAAAAACTTGTCGAATTGCTGCAACCGGAACGGAGCCTGAGTTTTAATCCCCTGATTCAGGTCATGTTTGTGCTTCAAACGAGAAAAATGAACCCGGTTCAACCGGTTCATCTGCAGGTTACTCCCGAAATTATAAGTGGCCAATCAACAAGATTCGATTTAACACTGGTTGTCGATATAAGCGACGGCGATTTTAGGGTTTCTACGGAATACAGCACAGATTTGTTTGAACCGGATACCATTGAAAGGTTTTTAATGCATTTTAAAAATCTGCTCACTGGAATAATTTCAAATCCGGATGAGCAGATTGAAAAAATACCCTTAATGTCTGAAGAAGAAAAAGGTCAGATATTTTATGAATGGAACAAATCCACCTTTGTCTGTCCGCCACCCAAATGTATTCACAATATGTTTGAAGATCAGGTAGCCCTGACTCCTTATAATGTTGCGGTTACGTTTGAAGGTCAGCATCTGACATTTCATGAGTTGAATTCAAGGTCAAATATTGTTGCTCATCATCTTATTGAACTTGGTGTCGGACCAGATGTCATAGTCGGGATATGTGTTGAACGATCCCCGGAGATGATTATAGGAATATTGGCGATTCTTAAAGCCGGCGGGGCTTATGTTCCCTTGGATCCCGGATATCCTGAAGAGCACCTTAAATATGTTTTGGGTGATGCTCAGGTTTCTATACTTTTAACCCAGCGGAACCTATCAAAGCCAGTTATCGGAACCTGCTCTCATATTATCTGCTTAGATCAGATTAATAAAGAGATGGCGGCTCAGAAAAATAATAATCCGACCAGCATGGTCGATGTTAATAATCTTGCTTATGTTATCTATACTTCAGGGTCTACCGGACGCCCTAAAGGTGTAATGATTTCTCATTCTGCGATTAGTAATCATTTGAATTGGATGAATGCAGCCTTTCCGCTTTCTGAAAAAGATAGTGTCATCCAAAAATATTCCTATGCTTTTGATGCTTCTTTAAATGAAATATTTCCTCCATTGTTGAGCGGAGCCAGGATGGTTTTAGCTAAACCTGGCGGGCAAAGGGATCCTTTTTATCTTGCTCAGCTCATTTGTGACCAGAATATAACAGTGCTTGAAACAGTTCCTTCCTTACTGGCGGCTTTACTGGATGAGAAGCCGTTTCGAGACTGCCGGTCACTTAGACGCATTTATTGTGGCGGTGAAATACTCAGCCCGGAACTCCAGATGAGGTTATTTTCCTGTCTTGATGTGGAATTTTATAATGTTTATGGTCCTACTGAAACAACAGTCGAAGCGTCTATCTGGCATAGTAGTCCTGAAGATAATTTTCAGCGCTCAATACCTATCGGTTATCCTGCAGGAGGTACGAAACTTTATATACTTGACCGGCATCTTCAGCCGGTACCGGTAGGAGTAGTTGGAGAATTATACATCGGGGGAAACAAACTGGCTAGGGGATACCTTAACCGGCCTGATCTGACAAAAGAAAAATTTATACGGGATCCTTTTATCAATGATCCGGATGCCCTTATTTACAGGTCAGGCGATTTGGCCAGGTATTGTGCTGATGGCGCCATTGAATATATTGACCGTATAGACAATCAGGTGAAGGTGAGGGGTTTCAGGATTGAACTTGGGGAGAT
>CAZSZQ010000291.1:0-3858 GCA_964610475.1 uncultured Desulfatiglans sp. | reverse complement strand
AGCAACAGGTATTGACTCCAGATGACGAACACATAGTGAATCAGATAAATAAAAAAGGAATTCGATGCCAGGGAATTCCAGAATTTGTTTGTAAAATCTACCATGGCCCTGAAAAAGGTCAGATAAGCCATGCAGCCTGTTATACAGGTGGCAACGTACAGGGAACAATATATTATCTGTGCAGTTGCGTCACCCATTGTATTCGATTCAACAAGCTTTTGTAAGGGGTTACCCAGGGAAGGATTATCAATTGACACGAGCAGTGCATATAAAAACAGGCACAGGATAATCCACAGTGGCCATTTCCGCATGAGATTGAACGTATCCGGGAAAAGACCTTTATCGGAGGGAATACTGCCAAAGACTATCCCTGCCAGGAAATAGCCAAAATACATAAAAAAGGTGCTTATCTGAAAATCAAATGGTCCTATTCCTGTCCATTGGTAAGGCCCGAAAATCAGGCGCATGGGTACATACAAAATCCATGTGAACGCAAACCAGGCAAGGAACAACAGAAACGGTTTGTCTTTAAAGAAAATAAAGGTCTGACCAAGCCTGTCGAGCCCGCTTTTTATGGATCTGTATATCCATACAAAGACCATGTTGAAAAGAAAAAGCACCCATATAAACCATGGAGGACCAACCGGCCAGTACTCAGTGGTAAAATAGTCGATCAGATAGTTCTTAATACTGTAATCTTCGTGTGCCACCAGGAAGGAAGGGTAGTGGGCTATCGGCATAAGTATTGTAACACCGACTGCAAAAGGGATGAACAGCCGGTTGAACCTGTCGCGCAGAAATGTCCGGGGCCCTTTCTTCCGGAGGCTGTTCATGACAAACAGGCCACTGATAAAGAACATCAGGGCCATCAAAAAGATATCGTTGAAATAGATGAACCGGTCCATTCCGATCCATCGCTGGGCATCGACCATCGGATGCGATGAAAAAATGTAGGCAGCTTTGTCGAACCTGGCAAATGTCGGGTATGCCAGTGCGGCATGGTGTGCCACCACCAGAAGAATAACGAACGATCGCAGGTTGTCGATCCAGAATGACCTGTTTTTCATAGTGTTATCCGCATGAGACGCTGTTGTTTTATTCTTTCTTAAAGTTTATTGTATAGTTATTCTCATTTCCAAAGAGCCTGTCAAATACAAACCCTGAATCAGCCAATAGTTCTTTTACCTCAGCGATTGTCAGTTTATCCGGGTCGCCCCTGAGTTCGGAGATTGAGAGTATTCCTCCGCTTTTCAGCATACGGTGGAATTCTTTTATATATGCATTCTTGTTTTCAATTTCTCCGATTACAGTAACAAGAAAAATAACATCAAAACTTTCATCAGGCAACAGGAAATTATCCCCGTTGCATAAATAGAATCCGACATTGGATATCTTCTTTCGCAGAATCCTCTTTTTTGCTTTTTCAAGCATCTCCTGCTGGATATCAGCCAAAACCAGTCTTCCTTCAGTCAGGGCCTTTGCTATATGAGTGCTGAAGTAGCCGGGACCCGGACCAACTTCCAGAACATGGGAGTTACATCTTAAATTAAGCCTCGAAATAAGTTGTTTCGGAGACAAAATGAGATTTCTTGCCGGGATCAGCAGAGTAAATGCCATCTGAGGCGGGAATACACCTTTTTTGGCAAAACGGTCATAAATTTCTGAAGTGGATTTTTTACCCATTTGGAGATTTAAATTTTAAGCAACAGTTTATCTGATATTCTCGAAAGTTTGTGTTTGTTGTATATTCCAAAGTTAACCGGATTCTTTCCAATCGTCAGGGAAATCGGGCCGGGCAGATAGCAATGGGTTGATTTTTTTTAATTATCGCATCAATAGTTAATTGGGAGAATAAATTCATTATAGCATACCATTATTTAAATTTTATACCATATAATTAAATAACATGGTTTCCTATTTAAGACTGGAATATTATGCTGTTATTCATCTTGTTGTTATTAAGAGACTCCCGATCCCGGATACCCGGGAGGGACAGGTCGTCGAAAACTTCGATTATTCAACGGAATATGGCCTAAGCCAGTCAGGGATGAAAAGATAAAAGTGTGACAAGCTAATTGAACCTGTATTGCCTGTCAATGTGTAATGATTTTATTAAGGCTATTATTATATACTCTCAGCTTTGTTCTTTAATTCCAGTAGATTTTTCCTCATCCCCTCAGTTAGTGATTTTTGCATCATTGATGATCCTAAACCCTTAAGAGACTCTTTGACAATGACTTTAGTTTCATTGTTATTTTCAATCAGAGTCCAGTTATGCACTGCTTTTATCCACCAGATTCTTCCTGTCCAGCCAATCTCAGAGTTAGGAATGACAGTATGCACTTCTGAATTTATTTTTAAGCCTCCTGCCTTCCATTTAAATTTAGCTCCAGGTTCCATTGATCCATTAAGCTGAGCTTTGGTGACAGAGCTTTGCCAGGCAGGCCAATTATTTATGTCCGATAGAATATTAAAAACATTTTCCATGGGAGAATTAATAGTTATCTCTTCTTTGGCAAAACATTTGGCAGATGAATCTACTTCGATATTCATTTCCTGAGCTTTTAAGTGTATCGTTATGAGCAAGATAATAAGAGCTAAAAGAGCTGTCTTTTTCATCTCGGGGTTTTAAAAGACTAAACAATCGGGATTATTATTTTGTTTGCCGTTATGTTTCGCTTTTTTTTAGTTTCGACGAAGGGCAGAAAAACAGGCTTGAGCAGGGGTGGGAACACTTGCAGATGGTGCTCGTGGTGAAAATCTGAAAACCCCAATGGAGGTGGTTCTGGTGTAATCCTGTAACAGACCCTGACATGAGAATGAAATTGTCAGGACGCTTAGTGTTCTTAATGGCAGATACCGGCCTGTCAGGTTGCGTTTATTTTTCTTTAACTGAGAGCCCCTGTCGTCCCCAGAATCCGGTTAAGTTCCCCCATCTTACAATTAGTCTTTTACCATCCTCAGTATTCCAGTCAGATTCGATATCGACATGACAATGCTTACCCAATCCCGGACGGTTGTGATGACAATAGCGACACTCCAGTGGCTGGATACCGGTATTGAATAGTTCACAAAGACCGTCAGATAAAAAGGTACATCCTTTTCCGGAGAAAATCTGAAGGGAATAGTTGCATTCATTTCCTTTAAAAGCTGGTGACAATACGCCAAAGCGATGATCAGGAGAAACCTCCAGCATCATCCGGTTGGCAAATCCAAGGTCAATAGCCTGTGAAGCTTCAAAAACAGTCCACCATCCGGGTCGTTGGCAAAAGCGTACACAGGTAATGCATGAACATGTTTCAGAAGCCGGGTATCTTTCTTTGAGGACTTTATGATTAATAATTGCACTCATAATAAGTATGAGAGAAAGTCAGGATCTGGCCTAAGCCAGGCAGGGTTTTCATGAGAATTGATTCACCACGGATTCCACGGTCCCGATGGCTATCGGATTTCACGGTGCCGGCCTGCCATTCTGCGCAGTCGGACAGGGATGTTACGGCGCAGTTCTTTGCCATCCGGGTGCAGGAATCATTATTGTGTTGTCTGTTCGGGGTTGATAGTTTTTTCAGTTCAGGATTTTCATGGAAGGCAGAACTCTTTTATTCTTTTATCCGGGTTGAGATCTCTCTGTGAGGCTGAACAATCCTATGTTTTTAACGTTTATACTAAAACAGATTCATTGCTTAAAAGTCCAATTAAATCTAAGGAGGATCTTGATATGGCAAAATATGTAGATGGATTTATCCTGGTAGTACCTGACGACAAGGTAGCAGAATACACGAAAATGGCAGAAGAAGGAAGAGATTCATGGATGAAGCATGGAGCTCTTTCATACTTTGAATGCAAGGGTGATGAATT
>CAZSZQ010000290.1:0-3877 GCA_964610475.1 uncultured Desulfatiglans sp. | reverse complement strand
AAACTAAATAACTCGACTTGCATAGGATGATCTGGTAGTTAAGATTGCCATTATGCCAAGACAATCCAGATTAGACGCCCCTGGGGTATTGCACCATGTAATGATCAGGGGCATAGAACGCCGCAGGATATTCAAAGATGATAAAGACAGGGATAATCTGCTGGGGAGGTTATCCCTTATCCTTACTGAAACCAAAACATCATGCTATGCCTTTGCCCTCATGCCAAACCATGCACACTTTCTATTAAGAAGCGGTGATTTACCACAATATGATCATACTTTTTGCCGAATTAACGATCATAAGATTTGGGGATATTTTTGGAGTTTAGCCGAAATCTTCCGGTCAATTGGAGAAGAAAAGGGTTAGGTATAGAGTTATGTCATAAGAAAAAACTTGATTCCACGGTCGGAGCCGTGGAATGACGGTGTGAGGAGGATTATCATTCTATGAAAAGGCGGTATTGCCGGAATGGTGATCCGGCAAACCGCCTGAAAGTATTATAAAACTCACCTCTGTTTCATGACGTTGATTGGGCAAAGGTTATGATGTCAATTCTGTAATATGATCAAAAAGGCCAGGGCTCGTCCCTAGTATTTTTATATTCATTATTGTCATCACGCCATTTAGCCTGCATAAGACTGTCGAGAACAGATGTCATGGCTTTAAGGATAAGAAGCTCCAATTTATCTGTAATAATTGTGTATACTCTATCTTTTCGACAGGCTATAGTATAAATAAATCAACATCCCCGCAATGATCGTAGCCCCGCCATAAAACAACACAAACGGATTTTCCTTTACCGAATAAACGATTATCCACAGGTTACTCAATATGAACAGCAAAGGTGTCACAGGATAACCGAATGTCTTATAGGGGCGTTCGAGACCGGGATATTTCAAACGAAGTATAATTAGACCTATTACAGTAAGCATGGCAAAAAGTGAAAGAGTAAAACCTATATACATAAGTAATTTATCAAACGATGATGTTATCACCATTATTATGGCAATAACCGCCTGGAGCAGTATAGCCTTTCCCGGAGTAGCATGCCTGCTGTTTACCTCCCCGAACCATTGGGGAAACACATGATCTTTTGCCATTGCATAATATACCCTTGGCCCTGTCAATATCATTGCGCTTATGACAGATAAAAGGCATATGGTGATGGCCAATGAAAAAAGGGCCCCTGTTTTTGCACCGAAAAGGGCAATTGCAGCCTTTGCGCCCACCTCAACAGCACCGCTCATCTCAGACACACGAAGCGCATATACAAAGAGGACATTCAGCATAATGTAGAGAAACATCACAACAACAGTACCCCAGAAAAGCGAGAGGGGTATATTTCTTGAGGGATTTTTTATTTCAGAACCGATATAGGCCGCTGCATTCCAGCCGCTGTAGGCAAATGAAATAAAGATAAGTGAGGAGGCAAATTTACCGGTAAATAATGAATCATAAACAGGCCCTGACGCAAAATTATCCATACTCCCATTACCGATAGATAAGCCAAGGATGATAAAGACAAGAATCACCAGGATTTTAAAGGAGGTTAAGAGATTCTGTATCCTGCTCCCAAGATTGAGCCCATACCAGTGGATAAGAGAAAACAGGATAATAATTGAAACACCCGTCAGGGTTACAGGTGATATCTTAATTATACCTGCAATACTCAATAATTCATTTCCAGCAGATTCAACCGAGATACTCTTAAATAGATATGTAGAAAAGGCGATGGCAGCAGCTGCTATAGGGGCCGAAAAACCCACTATCAGTGATACCCATCCTGAAAGAAAGCCAAAGGGTTTTCCTATACTTTCCCTTAAAAATACATATTCACCGCCCGCCTTTGGAAATATTGCACCCAGTTCACCGTAACAGAGGGCGCCTGTCAGGGCCAGTATGCCTCCGATAAACCAGCAGAGCAGCATCGATGCGGGATTGGCAAGAGATTCCATGATGAATCCCGAGGTGGTAAATACTCCCGTGCCTATCATATTTGCTATAACAAGTATTACTGCAGTGCCAAGGCCTATGCTTCTTTTCAGTTGATTGTTTTCATCCATTATTTTCCGGCTCCATTATCGTCAAAAGTAAAAATGAATCAATAGACCTCTATACATCACATACAGACAATATTGGTAACCATATGCTATTCTCATGACCGTTGTAAAGAATATATTCCGGGCAAAATATATGGATAAGAGCCCCGCTTTCCACCTTTAATATTGAGCAGGATAAGCGGGGCGATTTGATGGCTGGGCGTAGCCATACCGTGAGTGAATCCTAATGCCGGTGTGCCTTTGCGGATGACTCAAGGCATGGGCCGATAAACACAAGAAAAAGATTCTTCTCCTTTTCCGAATCGATAGTATTCCTGAGCCCTTTGATATCAGTTATCACTATCTTTTCACTGCCGGAATAACCTGCTTTATAGGTTATATGAACCGGAGTGTCGGATTTATATGCCCTGTTTAAAAATTCGGCCAGTGCCTCTATATCCTTCATGGCCATAAAAATGCTCAGGGTCTCACCATTTTTTGCTGCCGCTTCAAACATGGGTTTATTATCGAGAATACCCCTTGAGGTTGTAAGAACTATTGAACCTTTGCATCCCGTATGCCTGTTCAGCATGGCGCTCGCCACATTAAAGGAGCTCAAACCCGGTATTATATCAATCATGTCGGCATTGAAATGCTCCATAATATACTCTGAACCGCTCCAGACCGTAGGATCACCATAATCAAGAATAGCTATATTACTGCCCTTGTTAAGCTCTGCCTTGATGATATCTGCCATGGCTCCTCTTCTATCCTCAGCTATTTTCTTTAATTCTTCCTTTGATAATCCGGGATCCTGATCCTTTACCTTCGGAGAATGGAAATCATAGAGATCAAATAAAATGGGTTTTTCTCCCATATATTTGCCAAACCTGTTTTTTATATCAGCAGGGCATATAAAAACATCCGCCCTTGACATGGCCGTTATGGCTTCAAGTGTTATAAGGTCGGTATCGCCGGGCCCGATTCCTATATAGGTGAGTTTTGGAGATCGTTTAAGATCAATTACCTCTATCCTGTTAACCGACTTGATATCCCGGTCTGCCATCAGATCATCTGTAGGGACAAAAATAAACCTGCCCTCCTTGTCAATCTCCTTTCCGTTCTTCCTGTCAGCTATGATGGTGTTATCCTCAACCCTGTTCAGAAATATCTCCCCATATGAAAAGGTTGTCCTGTAGCCGTCAGGCGCAGATATATGGAATATCTGCGACAGGTCAGGTTCAATACCTGCTTTGACTAGAATTTCATTTAACAATACGCCTGAATAATCATCAATACCGTGAAATCCCTTGCCTTCACCAATATTAAGCACCCTCGTTGTCTTGCGGGAAGAAAATCCTGAAAGCTCGTTTACCGTGAGTTTATTTTTGACCTTTCCGGTAACAACAAATGAAGGGGCGTTAAGTTGTGCAGATTTATCAGAAGGCATTCTTGGAGCAGGATCAATAACCTCAATAGTTACAATATTCTCAATAGACCTGTCTGCATATCCGTCAGAGGCAACAACAAGCTTGGGAAAACCGATTTTTCTGTCAAACTGTTTCATCCTGGGTTCAAAAACCTCAGGTTTATGACATGAACTGCAATCGCGTTGCGGTCTTATCGGTGTAGCAGAGGTCGCAATAATAATATCGCAGGAGTTCCTGGAAAATATTTCTCCCCAGGAAAGTGCCACTTCTTCACCATCGCTGTTTCTGACCAGGACAGCCAGATCAATCGCCTTCTTAAAGGCAGACTCCTCTTTTTCAATATAGGCTGTCTCAAGCAGGCTCCTGAGAGGCACACCGTTATAGAACCATACGCCCCTGAAGGATTC
>CAZSZQ010000289.1:0-3886 GCA_964610475.1 uncultured Desulfatiglans sp. | reverse complement strand
GATATACAAAAGAGCCGGTCAAATAAGAAGAAACACGGGATTGACTTTATTGAGGCCCAAACCCTATGGGAAGATACAGATCATATAGAAATCCCCGCAAGAACAACTGATGAAGAGAGGCATCTCTTAATCGGCAAGATTTCTGATAAATACTGGTCGGCAATTTTCACTTACCGGGATGAAAAGATCAGGATAATTTCAGTGCGGCGATCCCGTAAAGAAGAGGTTGAGATCTATGAAGTCTAAAGATTTTGATAAGAAATTTGACCAGGGTGGAAACATCACCGAATTTCTTGACATGGCAAATGCCGGCAGACCAGGGCAGGAACAGAAAAGGGTTAATGTTGATTTCCCCGTCTGGATGATACAGGATCTTGACAGGGAAGCCAAAAGACTTGGAGTCCCGCGACAATCCTTGATTAAAATCTGGATCGCCGAAAGATTGAAAGAAGCTTCCTGACAAACCCTGTTCAAAAAAAATTAAGCCAAGTTGAGTTTTTTAACCCGACATCCTTTTAACAGATAACTGAAAAAGTGAATGATAAAAGCATTGGTGCCTTACTTCCACCCCTGACAGATATGATTGTAATCACAGCCTATACGAGTAACCCATGATTTCGGATCAGTCAAAACAACCGGGTTGTTGTTGGGTCATTTATTTGGTTGTCTTATTAACTGGTTCCGAGGTCACCGTGGAGAAATAATAAACCTGAAAGGAGAACTGCCATGTGGCGAAAGACAATGGTTGGAGTATTAATTCTGGTATTAGTGCTAATTGTCTATTTACTGTTGTGGCCAATACCTTATGAACCAATAGCGTGGAATCCGCCAAATCCGCCGGAACTTACAGGCACACTTGCACCAAACAAGAAACTTGCCGGTGCGTCGCGTATGCTTGCAGGTATTGGAAAAGGCCCGGAAGATATTGCCTTTGATGAAAAGGGCAATTTATACAGCGGATTTGAAGGGGGCAGGATTGTTACCATGCCGGTAGATGGTAGCGGCTATAAGGTCTTTGCCAATACCAATGGGCGGCCATTGGGAATGGTTTTTGATAAGTCAGGAAATCTGATTGTTGCAGATGCATATAAAGGGCTTGTATCAGTAGCCCCGAATAGTGAAGTCACAATCCTTGCAACTGAAGCAGGAGGAATCCCGATAAATTTCCCCGATGACCTGGATATTGGGCCGGATGGTAATATCTATTTTTCTGACGCTTCCATTGAGTTTGGTTATGGGAAGGATTTTTTTGATCTTCTTTTACACCGTGGTAAAGGCCGGCTTATATGCTATAATCCTTCTACGGGTAAAGCTAATGTTTTGCTTGACGGTCTTCAATTTGCCAATGGTGTAACCGTAGCCAGGGATGGCTCCTATTTATTGGTGTCGGAATCAGGGGCATATTGTATCCGTCGGTTATGGCTTAATGGCCTACGAAAAGGTGAATGGGAAATTTTTAAAGAAAACCTGCCGGGGTTTCCTGATAATATCAACATGACTGACAGGGGCACAGTTCTTGTGGCTCTTCCCGTCCTTCGTTTAATACAATTTGATTATGCGGCATCAAGACCTTTTCTTAGAAAAATATTTTACAGGATAATGCTGGCATTATCTTTATTTCCATCCTCAGGCGCGCCTCCGAATCGTTATGGACTGGTTGTTGAATTGGATGGTAATGGAAAAATAATCGGCAGTTTTCATGATCCTGATGGCAAGGTAGCCTATGTAACCAGCGCAATGGAGCGACAGGGGGTACTGTATCTCGGATCACACCTTGAAACTTCCGTAGCTGTTGTATCTCTTAATAACTAAAACGTAAGCATGAAATTATGAAAACTAAACATATAAAATCAGCGCATGAATTCTTAAATACAGCAGGTGATAAATTATTTTCTGATGAGGTGAGGTATGGGTTGACCATCGGTATCGCAGAAAGAGTCGCGAATAACCCCCATACATTTGGTAATGATGATCCGTGGTTCATTGTCATAGAAGACGATGCTCAAATCTGCGGTTCTATCATATGTACACCGCCCAACAATCCTATCCTGTCCTATTTTAATGGCGATGTTGAGGAAGCCTCTTGTTGCATGGTTAATTCTATACATGAATTTGCCCCTGTTCTTCCGGGTGCTGTTGGGGGAAATGTAATAGTGGTCCCTTTTGTTGAAACATGGTGTAAAAAATACAAAGCAAAAGTAACTAAGATACTGGCCCATCGATTATATCGACTTACCGAATTAATTGAACCTGAATATGCCCCAGGTTTTCTTCGCAAGGCTGTAGCTGAAGATGAATATGATGTGATTCAATGGGCAACCGCTTTTTATGAGGAAGCCATGGGTGAGAAACTGACTGACCATCAATGCCAGCTATTTCGTGATCGAATTCCAACTGGAGAAATCCACATATGGGACAACAAAGGCCCTGTATCAATGGCTGTTCAAACACGTCCTACCAGAAGAGGGATCTCGATCGGTGGTGTTTACACCCCGCCAGAGAAAAGGAGTCACGGATATGCAGCATCATGCGTTGCCTCCCTGTGCAAAGAGCTTTTGCTAAAATATGATTTTTGTGTGCTTTATGCAGACCTTGCAAACCCGGTATCAAACTCAATATATAAGAAAATAGGGTTCAAAGAGTATTGTGATTCAGCAAATTATTTCTTTTCAAATGAAACAACCTGAGAGGGGAGACCGGTTACCGGTTACTAAAAAACAGGAGTAGGAGAATTGAATAGAATAGAAAATGCAGTTAATAAATTTAACCAGGGTTATGCCTGCTCACAGGCTATTTTTACTGAGTATTGCGGACTTTTCAATATGGATTCCGGAATAGCTTTGAACCTTGCCGCCGGATTTGCCGGTGGCATGCGCAACGGCAAGACCTGCGGCGCTGTTACGGGCGCATTTATGGTTCTCGGTTTAAAATTCGGGACTCAAGACTGTGAAAAAACGGATGGCCGTAAAGCAGTATATGATGCTGTGGTCGAGTTTACAAAAAGTTTTGAGCAATTGCATGGCTCCACAGATTGTAAGGATCTTCTTGGCTGTAATGTCGGTACCGCTGAGGGTATGCGAAAGGCCAAAGAAGAAAAACTGTTTTATACACTCTGCCCTAAGTATGTTAAAAGTGCAGCAGAGATACTGGAAGCAATGCTTAATAAATAATAAGACTATGAATAATATCAAGATCGAAAGAGCAGGTTTAAACCCGGATTTTGCAGTAGAAATCGTCGAGAGGATTGAAAAACCAAAGCGAAACGCGAAGTTGGAACGATTTTGACCCGGAAGCATATGCACAATATGGTGAGGCTCAAAATCGTGAAACGAACGTTACAGCAAGGTTTTTCAGTCCGCAGTAGATGGCTACTGCAAAATCCGGGTTAAATTCATGGGCGGCATTTGAAGAGTTTGATGATAATGGCTGGATCTGGCGCTTTACTGACGGATATACAAAAAAGCATTTAACCCACATTAAAATAATTAATAATATAAAGGAGAGACATATTCTTGCTGCGTTATCTGTAAATAATACAATCATCTCCTGCGGGTTGGGTGTTCTATCCGATGGGTTATTCGGTCTATTCGATATTGTGACCCATCCGCAGCATCGGAATAAAGGGTATGGATATAAACTTATCAGCGGCATGTTACACTGGGCTCTTGAAAATGGTGCTTCTTTATCCTACCTGCAGGTAGTAGCAGAAAACACACCGGCTATTGGATTATATAAAAAGTTTGGTTATGAAGTTGCCCATGAGTACCATTATAAAATACAGAACTATAAATAATAACCCTAACGACATATCATGATGAGACGCCTTTTTTTTGGAGTAAAATATTTTTCTTTTTATTGCTGTGAGGTAATAAATTGTTCAGCAGCC
>CAZSZQ010000288.1:0-3903 GCA_964610475.1 uncultured Desulfatiglans sp. | reverse complement strand
TCATAAGAAACCAAATGAGGAATATAGCCCCAAAGGTTATAAACAGGTCCGCGACATTGAAAATGCCTGTTCTTAACGGACCTATACCTGCATTCATAAAGTCAACCACCCTTCCTTCTCTCAGTATTCTGTCGATTAAATTACCAGTACCTCCTCCAATAACAGCAGACAATGCAATAACCTGAGGGTTTGAAAGACCTTTTGAAAAAATAAGGTATACAAGGATGAAACAAAGGAAGAGCGCTACAGAAACTGTAAATACCCAGAACCGTATCTCCTCAGGGATTGCTGACCCCATTCCGAGAAAGCCTCCTGTATTTTCGGTGTATTTGAGAAGAAAGATACCATGGAAAAATGATATTGCATCATAGTCTGCGAGATAGACCCGGGCGACCATTTTTGTGACTTGATCAAATACAATTGAAACAAATAGTATCAGTAATATATATAGTGCCCTGGCTCTGCGTTTCATGTGCCTTACTTTTTATTAATGTGAGATTATAGAAAGACCGATTATATATACTAAAAAACACTATAATTCAATAATGACAGATAATAATCCGGATAAAATATTTACTCAGCTTGAAAAACGTCTCGGTAATAAATATCTGAGAAACAGGTTGACGACCGAAAAATGGCACTCATGGTTCAAGTGTCTGGTGGGCAGACTATTTTATCAGGAAGACATGGACCCCAAATACATATTCCTTAAGCTGCTTTTCATCCTTTCAGGCAGCTATATGAAGGTAAAAAAAAATACGACCAGATATGAAGTCGATTATCACACAGCCTCATTCAAAAAACTCCCTGATGGATTCAACGGTTTTAAGATACTCCATTTGTCTGATATCCACATTGAGGGAATACCTGACAAGGGTAAAATTCTGGCGAATAAAATAGCCTCCCTTGATTATGACCTGTGCATTTTAACAGGAGATTACCGGTTTTTATCATTTGGAGAATATCTGCCCACAATCGACAAAATTAAGGCTGTTATAAATACAGTAAATTGTGAATACGGGATTATTGGCATACTTGGTAACCACGATTGTATTCATATGGTGCCTGAACTTGAATCTATCGGCATCAGGATGCTCATAAATGAATCGCTAAAGCTTGTTAAAAATGGTGATTCCATATGGATTTCAGGTGTGGATAATCCATCCTTTCACACCTGTGCCAGCATATCAGGGGCATTAAGGCAGATACCAGCTGAAGATTTCACAATCCTTCTTGCACATTCCCCCGGGCTTTTAAGAGAGGCAAGGAGAAGATTGGTTGACTTTTATCTCTGCGGGCATACCCATGGCGGTCAGCTATGCCTTCCCGGAGGGACACCGATTATAACCAAGGCAAAATGTGAAAGGCGGTATGCCATAGGGGCATGGAATTATAAAGGCATGAAAGGATATACATCAAAAGGTACAGGCGCATCAGGCCTTCCCATCAGATTGTATTGTCCGCCTCAGATAACTATACATACACTGGTAAAGTAATATTGACTGCATACATTATAACAGGTATTTTATAGAACACAGTCATAGATTAAGGAGAGTCAATTGCCCTGGACAAGAATCCTGTTGAGCGCTGATCAGGTTAAATCAGGCGAAATAAAACGTTTACAGGCAAAATTCAGAGATGTCTTCCATGAAGCAGGCATGTCTACCGATATGGCTATGTTTACCGGACAGCCAAATGATTCAGGATATTACCCCTTTTATCTGACCCCTGCATGTTCGAGGGTTTCAGACAGCCTTATTGCTGAATACTCCGGAACTTCCTGCGATAAACCCAAAAAAAGCGGCCTTGATCCTACAATGGTAATCGGCTTTAACCGGGGATGGAATCTACTTCTGGAATAACCATCTATATTATGAGTTTTCATATCAGTCCGCCTGAAATTTAGATATTTACTCAAGCTCAGGAATGATCACACCGCCTGAAGGAACAATATTTACCAGGGGATCTTTAACATACTGCTCACTGATCCGGACAGCGTTCCCGATTGACTCAGCATATATAAATCCCAGTTTTGCAGCAGTATCACTCGGGACTTCCCTCGAGAACAGGATAACCTTATAGCTGTCAATCGCCAGGATTACCTGGGCAAGGGACATATTCAATTCCGGCGCACCGTCCCTGATGATACGCCGGTTATTATCAAATTGGTCAAAAAGGGCTTTTTTCAAATTCCCTTTATTTTTATCTCTAAAGTCATGACATGCATCTAGATATTCAGGCAAAAAACTGGATGTACATTTCCCTGCAAGGATAATCACGCCGGATTCTCTTGTAATTATTGAAGCCGGTTCGAGGGGTTTCATGAGTTGAGTCGCCTGGGTATACGGGAAAGCGCTGATAATAGTTACATCGGACTTTTTTTTAATTTTTTTGGTTAAAATCTCTTTACAGATACAGGCGCCAGTCCTGTGGGCTGTAATGGGATCACCTGCCACGATTTTATACAGGTGATCATTATGATCGAGTACACTGTTAATAATAAAATTGAGCTTTCCGGCCTGGGCCATGGAAGAGACTTCTTCATAAAAGGGATTCACATCAAGGCGCCCAAGAACTATATCCCTGAATGAATATTTAAGATGATGTTCAAGTATCGCATCAAAATTGGCTATTCCCGGAAACAATATCTTCCCTCCACCGCCGAAACCGTTAAGAGGGTGGGGGAAAACAGATCCTATACCTATTCTGAAATCGGCTTCATATACACGCCTGTTTATCTTAACTGCTGTCCCTGATTTTAATGTTCCTGCAGGTACAAGATTTTTATCCATGCAGTCATGGTTATAAAAGCTGTATCTTTGTACAATATCTTCACCATAGGTATGCCTCATTTCTTCCTGTGACAATTGCTTATGTGTGCCAAGGGCAATTATTATATTTATATTTTCTGGTGGTATTGACAGGTTGTCAAGGTGATCAAGCAATATCCTCAACAGGTGTTTTTTTGGTGAATTCCGGGTATTGTCTTCTATCAAAATTGCTATTTTATCGGAAGGTCTCAATTGTTTTTCAAGAGGAACTGCATTAATCGGATTATGCAGGGCATCTCCGGTGAGTTCTTCTATGCTGCTTTGTCCTGGATGATCTTCAAATTCCGCCATGGTAAGAACATTCCAGGATTCAGGAACAGTAAAATATAATTTTTCATGCCCGTATCTGATAAACATGTTTTTCATGGTTTATACTAAATCACTTATTGAACAGGCATTAAGGGCCTGCTCAATAATAAAATCATTAATAAGGGGCGTTAAGAAGGCCCTTTAGAAGATCCTTTACTTCGTTTTCAATTAATTCCTTGGGATTACCCTGGCTGCAGAAGTCATTTGCATAGACCTTATAAATATGATCTATATCTTCCTTTTTAAAACCAAACTGTTTGGTCAGATATCCGGGCTGTATCTCAATATCCTTTAAGAGCTGTTCCATCTCATAAAACCAGCGGTCTGCCATTTCAAGCTGTGTCATACCTGTTGTATCAATCCCGAAAGCCTGGGTCATTGCAGCGAATTTTTCTATGGCCGCAGGCTGATTGTATCTTTCGGCTGCCAGCACCAGGGCCCCATTTGCATGCCCGTGATGACAGTCAGTTACAGCGCTTAACTGGTGACCAAGGCCGTGGACAATTCCTGCCCCCGCTCCAAAACCTATGGCTATCCCGCCCATAGTACTGGCCCAGCACATCTTTTCACAGGCATCTTTGTTCATACGGTTATGGGTGAAATCTCTGATGTTTTTATATATTAGTTCAATCGCCCTGATGAGAATACCGTATGAATAGGGGCTTTGAATCTTTGTTAAAAAAGCCTCAAAACCGTGGGCCATGGCATCAAAACCTGTCCAGGCAGCAAGCTTTTTAGGCTGAAGCCTCATAAAAAGAGGGTC
>CAZSZQ010000287.1:0-3906 GCA_964610475.1 uncultured Desulfatiglans sp. | reverse complement strand
TTGTCATTCCCGCGAAAGCGGGAATCCAATAATTTCAAACAGTTCCCGGATTCGGAATTAAATCCGGAATGACAATAAAGGGATTATACAAAGGCCATATCTTTATTGTTAACTTTCATAATGGCAACAACGACCAGATTCAAACCAATAAGATGAATAATGTAAAGAAATCAATATAATTGCTTTTTTTGTATTTATATCGGATTCCTGTTGTGTTTTCAAGGACTTTTCTCCTGAAAAATAGACAGGTTAAAACATGATAAATTAGGATAGTGTCCATCCAGAAAGAGACAATTTCTGGATGGAGCCTTCAGCAGTCAACGATCAGCCAAGTCTTTGATTTTAGTATTTTAAGCTGATAACTGAAAGCTGATGGCTGATAGCTTCCATCAAAAAACAAACGTTTTTGGATGGACACTAGGATAATTACAACAGTTATGATATTGACGATGGGTATTTATTTGACAACTTAACTACTATTTCTTTAATTTTTTTTCAAATATTTTATCCCGTTATCAATAAAGATGGGGATAATAATTGCCAGCAGCGTAGAAGTTACAACAAAAGTGTTAAACCCTAAAGACTTAAACAACCCAAAGACTTTAAGAAAATAATAATATGATTGGATAATTAACATATTCAGCAAATAAACATAAAATGTATGCACCCCTACAGGGACAAAAATCATCCTTATCTTATAACCTTTAATCAGACTGGAAAGGTATAAAAAGGCATTAATTCCGAGGATGCTCAATAGTTGAAATGGAATATCTATATATTTTACTGATAAAGGAAAAATATATAAGAATGAGAGAAAAATAAATAAGATAATAAATAAAAGGCCTTTTTTTAAAATAAATTGACAATAATCCGTATAATGCTCAGAAACCAGAATCCCATAAAGAAAAAAGAACAGGTGCCTGCCGATTAAATCCGCACTAAAAATCGTATCAAATTTCAGAAGTGTGAAACAGAAGGAAATAAATAAAAAAATAATCCTGAAGTCATGGGAAATATTAAAAATATATGGAGAAACCAGATAGAAGATAAACAGAACATACAGATACCATAAAAATTGTGACTCTGAAAATTTAGGGTATAACAGCAAATACCATATTGCTCTGATGAGATAGGAATAATCAGGCTTATTTGTAAAAAAAATGAGAAGAGAAAGCACTAATCCTATAACGAAATACGGGATAAAAAATTTAGTAAATCTTTTTGTAATGTATTCTTTATAGGATTCAAATGATGTAACCGGTTTATATGAGTAGTGCACTAAAAGGCCTGACAAGAACATGAACATCGGCATATGAAATTGATAAATGTATGAATGCGCCTTTTCATACCATGAAGGAATAATATCTGTAAAAGAGTGATGCCCGAACACAACCAGAATCATTGTTATTCCGGTCATAACATCGATTTCAATTAATCTTTTTACATTATAATTATTCATTACTTTCTATTTTTTTTAATAATCTGCCCCCCGGGCAGATTAATCGCATGTTTTTTCAGCGTTAAAAAGAGCCCGCCATGGTTTGTTAAAAACGATTTTCATCTAAATACCATTTGTAAGTATCGGCAATTCCTTTGCGCAAAGTTATGGAATATGCCCAACCCAGTTTCTTTAACCTGGAAACATCCAGCAGTTTCTGAAGCGTGCCATCCGGTTTTGATCTGTCATATACAATATCACCCTCAAAACCTGCTACATCCCTTATAATCTCCGCCAGCTCTCTTATAGTGCAATCCATACCGCTTCCCAGATTCACAAAACACGGTTTGGGATAGCTCAGAAGGTTTTTAATAATGGTCTCATCATCAAGGTTAATTAAATATATGCATGCATCAGCCATATCATTCACATGAAGAAATTCACGTCTTGGTGTCCCCGTCCCCCAGATGGGAATAGTGCAAGGAGCAGAGGGCCTGGAACTTTTATTTAATCCAAGTGCAATTTTTATATCTTCAGGTATTATTCCGAATCTGGCTTCATCCTTTTTTACTCCCTCAAAGTCGCCATCCTGAGCCAGCTTTGCCAGATGAAATTTACGTATCATGGCCGGAAGTACATGGGATTTCATTAAATCAAAGTTATCACCGGGGCCGTAAAGATTGGTCGGCATTACAGCAATAAATTTTGTACCGAACTGCCTGTTATATGATTCACACATCTTGATTCCGGCAATCTTGGCTATTGCATAAGGTTCATTAGTAGGTTCCAGATAACCGGAAAGCAGATGTTCTTCCTTCATTGGCTGCGGGCATTCTTTTGGATAAATACATGAACTTCCAAGGAACAAAAGCCTGTTTACTTTATTAAGATATGCTGAATGTATTACATTATTCTGAATACACAGGTTGCTGTAGATAAAGTCCGCCGGGTATGTATTATTGGCATGTATGCCGCCTACCCTTGCTGCGGCAAGGAATACATATTCCGGTTTTTCATTCTTAAAGAATGATTCCACTTCACCCTGTCTGCATAAATCAAGTTCTTTATGTGTTCTGGTAATTAAATTATTGTATCCGTAAGCCTTGAGTTTTCTCAAAATAGCTGACCCTACAAGCCCCCTGTGACCGGCGATAAAAATTCTGGATGATAATTTCATAAATAGTACCTTTATAAAAGTTTAGCCTCAAAGATCCTCAAAATTCACAAAAGTAAAAACTTATTATAGGCTGAAGGTTAAAGGCTGAAGTTCTTTTTCTTTGCACAGATATTTGGTTTTATCTCTTCAGTCTTCAGTCTTCTACCTTGAACCTTCGACCTATTCATCTACTCATTCCTGTTACTTACCTGAAAACCTGCCCTCATGCAAAGTTCATCCCTTTTTGCTTCTTGCAGATCAGCCTGTATCATCTCCTTTACAAGTTCACCAAAAGTAATTTCAGGCACCCAGCCCAGCTTTACTTTTGCCTTGGAGGGATCACCCAACAGGGTTTCTACCTCTGTGGGACGAAAATATCTTGGATCAACACTTACAATGGTTTTTCCATTAGCAATATTTATGCCTTTTTCATTAACACCCTCTCCTTCCCATTTTATTGCAATCCCCAGTTCCCTGGCAGATACTTCTATGAATTCCCTTACAGAATGCTGTTCACCTGTAGCAATGACATAGTCATCAGGTGTATCCTGCTGCAGCATAAGCCACTGCATGCGGATGTAATCCTTTGCATGCCCCCAGTCGCGAAGGGAATTCATATTACCCATGTACAGGCAGTCCTGAAGGCCAAGGTGAATACGTGCCATGGCGCGGGTTATTTTCCTGGTTACGAAGGTTTCACCGCGGATAGGTGATTCATGGTTAAACAGGATTCCATTGCAGGCAAATATATTATATGCCTCACGGTAATTCACACAAATCCAGTATGCATAAAGCTTGGCGCAGGCATAGGGTGATCTTGGATAAAATGGTGTTTTTTCTGTCTGGGGAATTTCCTGCACCTTACCATATAGCTCTGATGTTGAGGCCTGGTAAAACTTTGTCTTTTTTTCCAGTCCAAGCAGGCGAATGCCTTCGAGAAGTCTGAGTGCCCCAAGTGCATCTGTATCTGCAGTATATTCAGGCGTTTCAAAGGAGACCTGGACATGGCTCTGGGCTGCAAGATTGTACACCTCGTCTGGCTTAACCTCCTGCAGGATTCGAATCAGGTTTGTTGCATCTGTCAAATCGCCATAATGAAGTATCATCTTTCTACCTTTTTTATGGGGATCTTCATACAGGTGATTGATACGGTCGGTATTAAAGAGTGATGTTCGCCGTTTAATGCCATGCACCTCATAGCCTTTATCCAGAAGAAACTCCGATAAATAGGCGCCGTCCTGTCCGGTAATACCGGTAATTAATGCCTTTTTCATTCGATTACCTCTGTCATTGATTAATAAGATACTTATTT
>CAZSZQ010000286.1:0-3910 GCA_964610475.1 uncultured Desulfatiglans sp. | reverse complement strand
CCCTTGGAAAGGCCAACAGCCTCAACATAAACCATATAGTCTTTTCCCATAGTCCGGAGATAGCCTCAAAATCAATACTTGAGAATTTTATAGAGTGTGCAGAGCAGGTTGATTATGACCGGGGAGTTCCCTTTGATGAAAAGGAATTCAGGGAGTTTGCGCCAAGGATTTGCACCCGCAGCGGATTTGGGCCGAATGATACAATGAAACCCGGATTTGCAGCCATTATTATAGATCGATTAAGGTGTTATCATTAGATGCTTATTCAGTTATTAAACTGACCTTCGGGGAATATACATGTGGGAGGATGTTCGCATGGATTTTAAATCATTTTTTGTAAGAAAATTGTACAGCCGAATTACAATTCCATTTGGGTTAATCTCTCTTATGCTACTCTTTGTATTTCCTGTTAAAAACAGCCTTGCTGCAGATATAAAGGCAAACGCTTCGCAATGTTCGGATATTGCAAATCTTGCAGGGCCTGGCTTTACAGTTGAAAAGGCGGAAATTGTTCCGGCAGGTCCAATGCCCGGGCCGGGAGGCGGGGATATGCTACCCGAACACTGTCTGATCCAGGGTATGATCAATCCCCGTACAGGCGTTAATAACCAAAAGTTTGGGATAGGTTTTGAATTGCGTATGCCGACGAACTGGAACAAACGGTTCTTTTTCCAAGGAGGGGGCGGGCTGGACGGAGTGCTCTCCCCTGCTACAGGCAGTCATATGGGCGCTATAAAGCCCTCTTCCCTTGCCCGCGGTTTTGCAGTGGTTTCAACAGACGGAGGGCATCGCAGCAGCATGCTCGACGGCTCCTTTGGACTGGACCAGCAGGCCCGCATCGATTACGGCTATAATGCACTGGACAAGGTCACGCTCAAGACAAAGGAGCTGATAGAAAAGTATTACGGCTCAGCGCCATCCTACTCCTATTTTATCGGGTGCTCCAACGGCGGCAGGCAGGCACTGATGGCATCCCAGCGTTTTCCACTCTATTTTGACGGTATTGTAGCAGGTGACCCTGCAATAAAATTCTCAGGCATAGCAATGGATGAGATATGGAATCTCCAGGTGGCAGCCCGGATTGCACCCAAAGATGACAATGGCCGGCCAATAATCTCAAAGGCATTTTCTGATGAAGACTTGCGACTTGTTGCGGACACCCTGCTTAATCGTTGTGATGCCCTGGATGGGCTGGCTGACGGTTTTATCAATGACTGGCAGGGCTGCGACTTTGACCCCGGAATACTCACATGCAAATCGGATAAAACAGGGACCTGTCTTACAAAGGCACAGGTAGATGCCTTAAGGGATATGTTTAACGGGCCGCGCACAAGTGATGGGAAGTCCATTTACGGTCCTTTTAATTATGATACCGGCATTGCAGGATCGGAATGGAGAGGCATGCATATAGGGTCTTCGGGTACAGGAAAATGGGATTCTGCTGACGCCACACTTGGGTTAGTGAACCTGAGTCATTTACAATTAACACCCCCTGAACCTGATCTTGATCCCCTTGAGTTTGATTTTGACCGGGATGCTGTACGAACGCGCCATACGGCAGCTAATACAGACGCTGACTCAACCTTTCTTCAAACCTTTGCAGACCATGGGAAGATGATCGTTTATCACGGATTATCTGATCAGGGCATGGCATCAGGCGTTCTTTCCGCCTGGTACGATGAAGTAGTTAAAGTAAATGGCCCGGCTATCCGTGATTCTGTAAGGCTCTTCTTTATCCCGGGCATGTGCCACTGCGCTGGTGGAAAGTCTACTGATAACTTCAATATGTTTGATGCAATAATTGACTGGGTGGAAAATGGTAAGGCACCTGATCGAATCAGTGCAACAGGCAAGGCATTTCCGGGGGTTTCAAGGCCACTTTGCCCCTACCCTCTTGTTGCACGTTATAAGGATGGAGATGTAAACAGCGCAGACAGTTTTATCTGTTCAAAGTAGCAGCTAAATTTAAGGAGAATTAGAACGTGGAAAAAAAAATACCCGGCCTGCTTGTACATACTTACGGTTTTTCACACCTGACCTTTTCATTGATGATGAGCCTGGCGCTTCAGTATTACACCATTTTTTTAACAGATGTGGCCCTGATTGATTTATCAATTATCCCTGTTATCTATTTTATAACCCATATTGTTGATGCCATTTCAATCCCTGTTTCAGGCGCCCTGATACAGAGCACCCAGTTTCGATGGGGCCAGTACCGGTCATGGCTGTTGCTGCCTCCTCTTGCAACCTCGGTTTTTTTTACACTTACATTTACAAATATGCCGGTGACCTATGGGATAAAAATAGTCTATCTGAGTCTGGCATATATGATAGCCCATGTGAGTCTTAATTTTGCATATAATGCCCAGCTTGGCCTGATATCAGTAGTGGCGAAAAATGTTAAAGACAGGATGCGGATGTCAGCCAGGAATATACAGTATGGCATGTCCAGCCAGATTATCTACAGCTATTTTGTTTTAAGTATGTTTTATCACTTCCGTGAAAAAAGCGAATCATGGGGATACTTCTATACTGTTGGAATCCTGGCTGTTATTCAGGTATTCGGCTACTGGTTTCTTTTTTACCAGATAAAAGATTACGATAAATATGATCCGGCAAAAATCCTGTCAACCAGGTTGTCTCTTAAGGAGATGGTGCAGCAGGTTATTGGAAATAAGCACCTTCGGACTTTAATGTCTGCGGATATTGTATCCTATCTGGGTGCCTTCAGCCTCCAGCAGGTTGCAGTGTATTATTTTAAGTATGTAATTGAAAATGAACAGTATATGAAACCCTATTCTCTCTCACTCGCCATTGCAAGCTTTGCCAGCACGCTGATTGGGCCGGCGGTATTAAGGGTATTAGGCAAGAAAAACACATACCTTTTTGCCTCTATCTGGGGAACAGCAGGCTATATAGTTCTGCGTCTTTTTGGCCTGTCAGGCCCATATGTTTATATTGCAATTATAGTTATATCGGCACTTGGCGCCGGAACCAATGGGCCTATACGCCAGGCAATGTATATGGACGCTGCTGAATATGGTTTTTATAAAACGGGCAAGGATGCGAGCGCCTTCATAATGTCAATGTTTACTCTGCCTATAAAAATTTCTATAGCAATTGCCGGGACTATTGTAACCTCGGGGCTGGATTTTATCGGTTTTGTCCCGAACAGTGTACCAACTGAACAATTTATAAACAGTCTGATGAATCTTATATGCTATCTTCCGGCCGGGGCATGTCTTCTGGCCTTTGTGATAATGACTTTTTACTCGCTTACTGATATTAAGATTGCTGAAATTATGGAGATAAATTCCGCAAAAAGAGCCGAAGCCAGATAACTTTTTAAATAGTATGAAGGAGATGATTTCATGAAATTAAAGGCAAGCCGAACCATAATTTTTACACTTACCATTTTACTGAACCTTGTTCTTATCCATCCTGCCTTTACAAAGGATGCGGCACAGCAACCCAAACCTAAAATGGGTTTTAATCCCTTTCAGATGGATCCACGTGCAAAGGAAATATCTTATAAATTCGGTGAGATAAACAAAGAACTCAAATACTGCCTGTTTATTTCATCAAAGGTAGATAAAGAGAAAAAGGCACCTCTTATTGTTACACTTCACGGTCTGGGCGCAGGGCCATCAATCATGATCAATAAACAGGCTGTTGATCTGGCTGAGGAGGGCGGATACATACTTGTGGCGCCTATGGGCTATAATGAACGCGGATGGTACGGCATGCCCTTCAGTATTCCTGCGGGCAAGACACCGCCCAAACCGGCACCGACAGATGATACGGCCGCTAAACCACAGCCAAAGGCATCCATGTTTTTTGATCCAAATGACCCGCCAAACCTTCGTGAATTAAGCGAAAAGGATGTAATGAATGTCCTTGATATTGTACG
>CAZSZQ010000285.1:0-3913 GCA_964610475.1 uncultured Desulfatiglans sp. | reverse complement strand
TCTTTTTCATCCATATCAGACTGTTTCCATGCTCTTCAGCCATAAATGCACGCTTTCCGATACCGACGCCATGTTCTCCTGTGGCAGTACCACCAAGGGATATGGCCTTTGATACTACCCTGTTATTAATCTCGTTTATGATCCGCCAGTCATCCTTATTATCCTTTCTGCCGGCAAATTTCAAATGAAGGTTTCCATCCCCGGCATGGCTGAAAATATAGGCGGTTACACCTCCTTTTTCAACCTCTTCCTGTGCCATGGCAATAATCTCAGGGTATGCGGAGACAGGCACTGCCGTGTCCCCTGAAAGAAATGAACAATCCGGATGATTCTGGACTATCATTTCACCCAGCCTGTGTCTGGAACTGAATATTATGTCCCTCTCATCCCTTCCGATGCCTGATCGAAAATCCAAAGAACCGTTTGAGGTGCATAGCTCTCTTGTAACCTCCATGACTTCATCTATATAGCTTATGGATGGGCCATGGTATTCTATAAAGAGGGTTGGCCTTTCCATGAGGTTCATGCCCGTGTTGCGGTTTATCAGGCTAATACACCCTCTGTCAATAAGCTCTAATGCGGCAGGGTCAAGGCCCGATTTTATAATCTCAAATACAGCATCACCTGCCTTATCAACTGAAGAAAATGAAACAACAGCAGCAGAAAATTCTGCCGGCAGGCCAGTAAGCCTGAGTGTAGCGCCTGTTACCACACCGAGGGTCCCCTCAGAACCTGTGATGAGATTGATCATGTCATAGCCTGATGATGTCTTTGAAGCACGGGTGCCTGTTCGTATAATCTCGCCGTTTGCCAAGACTATGGAGAGCCTCAGGATATTTGCCCTGGTAGCCCCGTATTTTACCGTGCGTGTGCCGCTTGAGTTATTCGCTATCATGCCTCCTATCGTGGCGTCTGCCCCGGGGTCAGGAGCAAAAAAGAGCCCTTTGTGCTTGAGCCTCTTATTTAATTCCTTATATATAACGCCAGGCTCCACATCTGCCTGAAAATCCTCTTCCCTTATATCAATGATCCTGTTCATCATGGTAAAATCAAGGACTATTCCTCCGCATACAGGTAAAGGATTACCCTCAAGACTGCTCCCTGCCCCCCAGGCAGTAACAGGGATTCGCTGCTCATTGGCATACTTAAGGATATCTGACACCTCAGACTCGTTTTGCGGCCATATCACCGCCTCAGGTAAAACAGAGGGATGCCGGGATTGGTCCTTTGAATGGAGATTCCTGACTGATTCTCCATTAGAAAACCTGCCGGGAGCAGCAATGCCCCTGAACATTTCCATATCTGAATTATCGAGGCGTTTATATTTCAAAAGCAGAATCCTTTTCTGATCGGACATAATACAATACTACAAAATATTTGGTTTTAATCTATACGGGCATATTTGAACACTAAAGGAGGAAATGATTTCGAATACAATTTCAGAAAGTCAACCTGCAATCGGATTATGCTGCCTTTTTTACAGGAATATCTTCAGTTAAGTATGTATCCAAGAACTATATGGCTCAGGGGGTCATCATCTAAAAATTCTATCTGATCATTAAAAATCATCTTCCCGTGATATTCCCTTTTAAGCTCATATTCTCCATCACTTGCTATAGCGAGCAGGATCTCAGAGCAGGCAGGGCAAAGGGGGCCGTGCTCATCCTCACCGTCAAAGAAGGAAAGTGTCCAGTTCGCAGATACGATATCTTCAATATTATCAGCAGACAAACCGCAAATAGTACAATTCATGATGCCTTAAAAACTCCTGTAAAAATTGTTTTCCGGGTCTTTTTCATGATGCAGACCGGAAAGAGGTTATACCAGAATAATTTCCATTACAAGATTTTTTTATTCGTCAATGCAGAGAATTTATTTCTGAGTGGCTGCTTACTTGTCCTGCAATATTTTATCCCGGATTTTTCAGCAGACATCTGCAGTAAAATTCTGACTTAGCCGTCCTCCCCTTCCACCAATAGTTCTGCAACCAGTTCTGTAATGTCAATAGTCCTGATGTTCCTGCGCTCTTCCTTTGGTATTGCCCTTGCCCCCTTTGTGAGGTTATCCTTGCATGCTGCACAGCCGGTAATAATGAGTTCGGCACCCACATCAAGGGCATCTCCTACCCTTACTTTTGCAACATCCTTTGCCAGGTTGTGATCATTGGCCATTATAAGCCCTCCGCCTCCGCAACACCTTGAAAGGAGCCTGTTTCTCTCCATCTCGACAAAATCAACGCCGGGAATGCTGTTGATTATATTTCGAGGCTCGTCAAATACTTTAAATGACCTGCCCAGATCGCATGGGTCATGGTAGGTGATCCTTTTTGAAAAACCCTCCTTTAACTTTATTCTTCCTTCCCTGATAAGTTTTTCCAGATAATGAACAGAGTGGTATACCTCAATACCCAGATCTCCGGATTTATTATAAAGTTTTTTAAATGCCTTGTAGCAGCCTGCACAGGGGGTAACCAGCGCCTTTGCCTCTGTACTTTTGATCCTATCAATCATTTTTATCATATGTGCATTAAAATCATCGGCAGCGCCCATAAGGTAGAGCGGCAGGCCGCAGCATCCTTCATTCACGCCAAGTACAGTGTAGTCAACCCCTGCTGCATCAAGGGGCTTAAGCAGACTGGGCACCATCTCCGTATCAGAATAGCTGGGGACACACCCCATAAAAAGAAGGGTTTCCGCTGTTTTCCTGAGTTCACCCTTTTCCGCCATCTCTTCCAGGGCAGGAGGATAGGCTTCTATCCTTTCCTCCCTGGGGCTTCCATAGACATTCTCGGTTGTAAAGATATTTTTTCTCAGGGCCACAACAGGTTCAGATCCAAAGCCTTCTCTGAAGAGTTTTTCCCTTGCGCCCTGGACAATATCATCAACCTTTATGAGGGCAGGGCAGTAATAGGTGCATGCCTGGCATGCTGTACAGGAGTAAAAGGCCTCGGCCATCTCCTTTGAAGTTTTTTCTTCACCTGTCATGAGATAATAGGCAAGGGCATTCCGGCCTCTTGCGTTTCTCGATTCCCTGTGGGTGATGCCGAATGTCGGGCATCCCCTTCGGCAGTAACCGCACTGGATGCATGATAGTATTTCATTGTCTGTATCAGCGCCATATGAGCAGACAGCATCCGGGTTTTCAAAAAAGGGCTTGTAGGCAAAGTGATCAAGTATATCTGGCGCTTTATCACCGGCATCAAGATTCATCTTACCCGGGTTCAGTATATTAAGGGGATCCAGTGCCTTCTTTATGCTCCTCATAACATTAAGCCCTTCACCAAGCTGTCTTTCTATGTGGGGCGCCCTGGCAAGGCCTGTACCATGTTCGGCAGTTATTGTACCCCCTGCCTTCATGACTGCATCAAATAGCTCCGCCGATGCACCCCTTACCCTGTTCCAGTCCTCCCTGCTCCTAACATCCGCCACAAAGGTGGTGTGGATATTGCCGTCACCCACATGACCGAATGATGTTATAAGGATTCCATGCCTTTTTGATATCTCCTGCGCCTTTTTTATGGTTTCAGGGATGCGCGTTGAGGGCACGCCAAGATCCTCTGTAATGGATATCATCCGGTTTCCCGGTTTAATACGTGAAAGGGTTGGAACCAGCCCTCCCCTTGCCTTCATCATCTCTTCTCTTTTTATGGGGTCATCACTCCAGTTAAATTCCATTCCACCGTGACCTCTGGAGATGCCTTCCATGCGGGCCATATCCCTTTTGACGACAGACTCTGCCCCGTCTGCCTCCATAAGGAGCATCGCCTCTATCCTGCTTGTATCTCTGCCAAGGGCCTTTTCTACTGCCTTGAGTGCAAAATTATCCATTATTTCACATGCAGCGAGCTTGATTCCTGAGGTGGAGATCTCTGTTACCGCCTCAACCGCAGAATTGATACTGCCGAATATTGCCA
>CAZSZQ010000284.1:0-3929 GCA_964610475.1 uncultured Desulfatiglans sp. | reverse complement strand
CATGCAGACGGCCTGCTTGACTGTGAATATGTTGCTGTTGAAGGTGAAAACTCTGCCCAGAATGTGGCATGCGCTGCTATTATGGCAGGTGGAAGGGCGTTTACTGCTACGTCATCATACGGCCTTGTTTATATGTATGATACCCTGCTTCAGACATCCGGTTACAGGGCGCCGCTGGTGATGGTAAATGTTAACCGCGAGCCGCCTGGAATCCATGCGGTCTATTCAGGTCAGCAGGATATGATATGCACCCGTGACTCGGGATGGATACAAATAGTGGTAGAAAACTGTCAGGAGATCCTTGATACCATTATAATGTCATACAGGCTTGCAGAGGATTATGATATCCAGCTGCCTGTTATGGTGAATTACGATGGATATTACCTCTCATTTCTTGCCGAGAGTGTGGATATCCCTGAACAGGAGGATGTGGATCGTTTTCTGGCCCCCTTGAAAGAGCAGCCCGAAAGAATGAAGGTTATCCCAGGTGCAGGCACCGGTTGCGGAAGCCACGGCATCGGGGCCGGTTTTGTGGAATACCGCAAAAAACATATGGCTGCCATGGAACGTTCAAAGGCCTTGTGGGACAGGATCGATGAAGACTTTAAAAAGGATTTCGGACGCGGCTATGGCGGTCAGATCGAGGCCTACAGGTGCGGTGATGCTGAAATTGTCCTGGTGGCAACTGGAAGCGCAGTTGGCACTGCCAGAACAGTTATTGATGCAAAGCGTGAAGAAGGGATTAAATGCGGATTGGTCAAGGTGCGCTTTTTCAGACCCTTTCCCGTAGAAAAGCTAAACCAGGTTTTAAAGGGCAAAAAGGCGATCGGTGTACTGGACCGAAGCATATGTTTCGGCTGGAATTGCGGGCCTGTATTTCAGGAGGTGTGCGCCCTGTCAAGGCACACAGGCATAATGCCCATGCTGAGCTTTATAGACGGCCTTGCTAATATGGATATTACAAAGGAACACATTGCCGGTATGATTGATGAGATATATAAGGCATCGCAGAACAAACCCTACCAGGAACTCACCTGGTTACCATAGGGAGGAGTGTAAATATTATGGCTGAAAAATTAAATAAATTACCAAAAGTTACTGAGTACTTCTGTGATGAAGACCAGTTTTCCCCGGGGAATGCATGCTGTCCCGGTTGTATAATGGAATTGAATCTTCGCATGGTTTCAAAGATCATGGGCAAAGATACTATCCTGTTGGGTACCCCGGGCTGCAGCGCCCCGACAATACATGGACAAAATGACAGGGCATGGCATAAACACTCCTACTACGCCTGTGTTATGACCGGTGTGGCATCAAGCGCAACAGGGATCGCTCGTTATTATAAAAAGGCCGGTATTGATGCCACCATCGTCTGTATTACAGGGGATGGATGCGCCCAGGATATAGGCATACAGACCATAAGCGGTGCAGCAGAGCGTAATGAAAATGTTATCTATATCTGTTATGATAATGAAGGATATATGAATACCGGTGTTCAGAGAAGCAGCGCAACACCCTATGGCGCATCCACAAGCACTACACCAGTTGGAACCAAGAGCATAGGAAAGTCAACCAACTCAAAGAATATGCCCATGATCATGGCAATGCATGACATACCATATATCGCAACTGCAACGCTTAGTCATCTTGAGGATTATGCTAAAAAACTCATAAAAGCAAAGGAGATGGTAAAGCAAGGGTTTGTCTACCTGCATGTGTTCTGCCCATGTACAGTAGGCTGGAAGGTACAGCCTGACTCATCCATTGCAGTCTGCCGTGCAGCGGTTCAGACAAATTATTTTCCGCTGTGGGAACTGACAAATGGAGAATACAGGATAACTCAACCGGTCGCCAAACCAAAACCGATTAACGAGATGCTGAAACTGATCGGAAAATTCAAGCACCTGAAAGAAGAGGATATAAATGTCCTGCAGCAGCAGTCTGACAAGAGGTTCAGTATTTTACATGCCCTTTGCGGTATTAAAGCCAGGGTCTAGAACTTATATCCAAGCAAGCCTCATAAATTTATATGGTCTTAAACATGTATAAAAACAGGAAGGTCAAACCTTCCTGTTTTTATACATTTCTATTTTGGTATTGATTAGATGAATTAAGGTTGTTCTAAAAACGATTCAAATACTTGATTTGGCAACCTGACTGATATGATATACTCAATCCGCTTATTTGGCATGTCATACAGCTCCAATATTGGCGCCTCAACATATTTATGTTCTTCTATGTATTTGTTCAACTTTGGATATACCTTGAATATTCCCAGCATGATTGAAATATAACCTTTATGTGGAAACTCGGCGACCAGGCTTTTTGACAGCGGGTATTCTTTTACACCATATTTTTTACTCACCTCATTCAGGTCTGTGATTGATTTACCTTCAACTATGCACCCCACAATGCTGCGTAATTTTTCTTTTGAAACCTCCTGTGGGGTGTCGTAATAGAGCCCGAACCCCTTTGTTGTGTCAATATGAAAATTATCTTTCAGATCATAATAGACGTTATCCATTGCAGGGGCGACCTTGTTATAATCTCCAATATGTTTTGTATAAACAAGCAGATATGGCCCGGCATCTCTCTCTTTGACATCAACTGACGTAAATAAGCCATAATAAGAAAACACTCCAATCAATACCGCCACGACAAGAGCCGATGCAATACCTATAATCCTAATAACTTTCATTTTCTTTTCTCCTTTTTATTTTTTTATCCGAAAGCTGAATGTACAGGGATGCTTGCCTCCGCTGGAAAGAGGCGAAGCAACCACAGTGCCGTCCAGTTCACACCCGAGGGCAGTCTGCAAATGGTGTTTGATATGACCTCCGCAGCAATAGCAGTAGGTGATAGATATCGGTTCTTTAGCCCCTGGCAGGCATACGCATTTACCATAGTATTTGTTGTCGGGTTCAGCGCAGGTGATAATTTCCCCATTTTCCTTTAAGACAACAGCTCCGCATATATATTTTTTTGCGCTGACAGCTTTTATCCTTTCTTCAACAGATTCATACTCCTGAACAATTTTTTTGCAGGCCTTTTCTTTTTGCCCACCCAGGCAGCAGGCGCAACCCTCACGTATGACCTTTCTGGTCTCAATATCGATTAACTTATCCATTTTTTTCATGGCCCCCCGAAACCAGTCGGCCTTTATTTCAGGAGCGGGTTTTGCGCCAATCTCTTCACCTCCCTCCATAATCCGGTCTATTATATTTTGCTCAATGCCTGCAATTTCCAGTTGCTCTGCCAGTATCCCGATACGGTTATATTTGTATTTTTTCATGTAAATACCTCCTCTCCCTGAAATCACTCCTTCAGACAGGCGCCTTTCCCAAATACTGTCGTAAGGCTGCATATTACCATTATGCGAAGTGCCCGAATCATGATTCGAATGATGTTATTAAAATTATTTACTACCACGAAGGACACGAAAAACACGAAGGGTTTATAAAACATACCGCTTCAGACCTTCTTTCAATATTTTAACATTAAAGTTAATCAACAACCCTGTCTTTATTTATTTATTGCTTATCAAAATTCACTTCGTGTCCTTCGTGGTTTAATTTTTATTTATCCCTAGCCTTACCTGTCACTTCCCATGCCTCACATTTTCGTAATCATCGGTATACGTTATGAGATTCAGGCTTATTCCCTGTGGATCTCTTATTACACAAAAACGGCCGACATTTGGAATATCAGTAGGAGGGAGAATAACTTCTCCGCCTAAACTTTCGACCCTTTTTGCAGATGCTTCAACATCATCAACTGTGACATACGGATCCCAGCAAAGTTTAACATCGTCAGTAACATTTCCAGCTTTGAGCATCATGCCACCGATAAGTGTTTTTTAACTATTGTCTTGAAAACCTTTGCTTTTAGTTTCATTTCAGATTTATCTATTTTATCATCTGCGAGTTTCT
>CAZSZQ010000283.1:0-3984 GCA_964610475.1 uncultured Desulfatiglans sp. | reverse complement strand
ACAAGGATGAGAACAGAATTAATAAATGAGTTTTGGCCCAAAAAATAAAGGCGGGTGATTTGTCAGATGGCAAAAATAAAATACACAAAAAATGAGCTGAAGCGCCAGAAAGACAATCTCAAGCGGTTTACCAGGTATCTGCCGACACTGGAGCTTAAAAAACAGCAGCTGCTTGTGGAGATACGCACTATCCAGAATGCTGTGGAACAACTGGAAGCAGAGGTTAGAATGGTTGAACAGGATGTGGCAAACTGGGCTGGTGTATTCGCTGAAGACGTGGAACTTAACCAGATGTTTACTGTAAAGGAAACCATTACTGATACCGGTAATATCGCCGGTATTGATATCCCGCTATTTAAGGATGTTACCTTTATTGATCATGAATATGATCTTTTTAATACCCCGATCTGGGTGGATAAGGCCCTGGAAGTAACAAAATCCCAGATCAGGCATATGTCAGAATTAAAGGTAATGCATAAACAGCAGGCAATCATACGTGAGGAGCTTCGCATTACAATCCAGCGTATTAAGCTGTTTGAAGAGGTAAAGATACCTGAATCAAAAGAGAACATCCGTGTTATCAGGATCTTTCTTGGTGATCAGATGACCGCTGCTGTTGTACGCGGGAAAATCGCCAAGGCAAAACTCGAAAAGAAAAAGAGCGAGGAGGCCAGGGCATGATTATTCCCATGAAAAAATGCACATTGTTTTTCAGTTCAAGATATCATGATGAGGCCCTGCTTCATCTGCGGCGATTGGGAGTCCTCCATATCCAGGATGTTAAACCCATATCAGTTGATGATATCCAGCACCTGTTAGCAGATATAGATGATACTGACCGTGTTTTAAGAATGTTTGATACATGGCCAATGATTGAACAAAAATCAGATGAAGAGCCTTTGAATGTTGTAGGTAAGACCTTATCCCTGTTAAGCCGGAAAGAATCCCTGAATAGTGAACTGGGTGAATATCAGGTTATGGCTGACTGGTTTAAGAAATGGGGCGATATTTCCTATGGCTCAATTCAGACATTGAAAAATGCCGGGCTGTTTGTCCGCCTGTATATCACTGATAAGAATGGACTTGCTCATATCCCTGAGGATAAACAGGTGTTTGTAGGAGGTATAGTTAACAATGTTGTATATCTGGCACTGGTATCAGAGTCCCAGGATGAGAAACTGGACCTGCGTGAAGAACTTATTCCAAAGATTGAGCCGGGCGAGGTACGCACAAAATTAGTTGAACTTGAGAATAATTTTAAAAGCGTTTCTGATCAATTGATGGCTATGGCTGCTTATCGGGATATGCTAAAGGCATATCGTATAAAACAGGAAAAAGGGCTGGAATTCAGCCGTGTAAAATCTGGTATGGGTGATCTTGGTGATGTCTTATATCTCCAGGGGTATTGTCCTGAGGAGGTTACTGCCTCCCTTCGAAAGGTTGCGGATGAACATAAATGGGGGTATGTGATCGATGATCCTGATGATCCAAGTCAGGTTCCCACATTATTGCGAAATTCCAGGTTTGCCAATTGGATCAGCCCGCTGTTCAAGTTTATGAACACCCTTCCAGGGTATGAAGAGCAGGATGTAAGTTTTGTATTTCTGGCCTTCTTCAGTGTATTTTTTGCTATTATTATTGGTGATGGCGGTTATGGACTTATCTTCCTGGCGCTAACCACATTCATGAAGATAAAATTTAAAAAGAAGAACAGCGAATTTGTTAACCTGATGTTTCTTTTGAGCGGGGCAACATTAATATGGGGCCTTATAACAGGGACATGGTTCGGGTCGAAGGTTATTGCCGGGCTGCCATTCCTTAAGCCATTCATTATTGGGAAGCTTGACAGTTATGGTGCTGAATCAGAATCCTTTGTCAAGTGGTTATCTTTAATTATCGGCGTTGTTCATTTAAGTGTTGCCCATTTGATGGTGGCCGCTAAAAAACGCAATATGACATCCTTTGCTGAATTCGGGTGGGTAGCTGTTTTGTGGGGAATCTTTTTTCTTGCTAATTTTTTGGTGCTTGATAATAACATGCCAAGGTTCGCACTCCCCATGCTCTGGGCAGGTATAGGTATTATATTGGTGTTTGGCAATTTCCAGAAAAATATCATGAAGGGCATTCTTATAACCCTTGCAAATCTGCCCCTCAGCATTATCAGCGTATTCTCGGATATTACATCCTACATCCGTCTGTTTGCGGTAGGATTTGCAGGATTCATTGTTGCAACCAGTTTCAACAGTATGGCGATTGGTAATGGGATAGACAGTGTTGCGAGCGGAATTGGGGCAGCCTTGATTATGTTTGCTGCCCATGCACTGAATATGACGCTCTGCTGCATGTCGGTGCTGGTACACGGGGTTCGTTTGAACATGTTGGAATTTTCTGGGCATGTCGGTGTTCAGTGGGCGGGTAAACCATATGAACCGTTCAGGGAATAACGATATTAATATATTATTAAAGAATATAATTTATTCATCAGTACTTTTGTGAAAGGAGATTCAAAATGATTCAAGGTTTTGGTGATATTAGTATCTCATTGGCTATTGCGGCTATAGGTTCTGCTTTTGGAATAAGTGTTGCCGGTCAGGCAGCTATAGGCGCATGGAAACGCGCCTATATGAATAATAAAGCAGCCCCGTTTATTCTGGTAGCATTTGTTGGCGCCCCATTGTCCCAGACAATTTATGGCATGATTTTGCGTAATGCAATCAAGAATGCCAATTTGCCTGTGGAAGCTACTTATTATGAGATGTTGCTGGGTTTGCTTGCCGGTATTGTAATGGCGCTGTCAGCCTATTTTCAGGGTAAGATTGGGGCAAAGGCCGCTGATGCCCTTGCAGAAACCGGTCAGGGGTTTGGTAACTATATCATGGCAATTGGTATTATAGAAACAGTTGCATTGTTTATGATGGTATTTACAATGACAGGAATACCAAAGGGATAACCTGACATACTTGTCGCATTGGAAGGTAATAAAATAATCCTGGTAAGGCCTTTATCAGGTATCCATGAAAAAATGCCAGGTAAAACGGATGTCCATGAATATAAAAGAAAAGGGTATTTACATCAGCGGTGTAAATACCCTTTAAATCTGATCTTTTAAAAATTTTCTGTCATCTCCGCTGACGGTGTTTCCTCAATGCCCTTATCTTGTGTCCTTTTTCCTTATGCGGCGGGAGTTGCCACCCGGTAAATTCGCCATTTTCATCAAATACCCTTCTCGGGTGAAGCCTTTTTCCGCATTTTGAACAGCGGTATATTCTGTCTCCGTCCGTTACATCATCCTGCTGATCACACCAGTCATCCATGTTATTTCTCTTTTGTCATTAGTATATTTTTTAACCCAGATTTTGCAGTTGAAATCGTCGAGAGGATTGAAAAACCAAAGCGAAACGCGAAGTTGGAACGATTTTGACCCGGAAGCATATGCACAATATGGTGAGGATTAAAATCGTGAAACGAGCGTTGCAGCAAGGTTTTTCAGGCCGCAATAGATGGCTACTGCAAAATCTGGGTTTAAGATAAAGATATTAAAAAGAAGATGATAAAGCAACAGATATGAAATTTATGTCATCTCGGTTTTCTAAAATCAGGAGAAGACCGGCGAAAAAAACTATATGATCTCAAATTTTCCCATATGGAAAATATTTTGAATATTTTTTAAAATTTACGGTTATATAAAATAGGAAGATCAAATAACATTAAACTGAGGAGTTCAGCAATCATATGAACGAACAAAAAGCCATTGGAAATACTGGATAGCAGCCCGGTTCATCCTGTATATCATTGGCCTATTATTTTCTCCGTTCATCAAGAGCTTATTTACTTCAGACTAAGAGTCTTGTTGGCGGGCTTACTTTCATCAGATTAAGTTGCCTTTAATAACAACTCTACAATTGCCGAATTGGCAGGGTTTCCATTATATAAAAATCTTTATCATTATATAAAATTCTTTGACATATCTTTCCATTTAAATCA
>CAZSZQ010000282.1:1469-3994 GCA_964610475.1 uncultured Desulfatiglans sp. | reverse complement strand
CTTCAAGGATTTTAAGGTGTTTTGATACGCTTGGCTGGGCTATCCGGAGGGCTTCTCTCATCTCACAGACACACATAGTCTTGTGTTGCAGCATCTTGATTACCTTGACTCTGTTTGGATCAGACAGGGCCTTCATTACCTTTAAAAAATCTTTCATGTTAAGCGCCTCATATTCTTTTTTGGGAATATAGGCCTTTGGGTTAGCGATGTCAAGGGGAGAAAAATTCATCTGGTTTCATTCAACTATGATGATGGATGTAAAAGGCACAAGGCTCATTTTTTCATAGAAATCCTAAATCCACAATACAGCTATAAAAAATTTTTTAGCCGCCGGCACACCTTTTTCCTCCCTTGACTTTATTCAACAATTAAAATAATTTCACAGAAACTGACCAAAAGGAGAAATAATCATGAAAGTTCTTTTTTTCGGACCAAACGGAAGCGGAAAAGGCACCCAGGGTGCGATTGTCAAGGATAAATTAAATATTCCCCATATCGAAACAGGAGTCATATTCAGGGAAAATATTTCAAAGGGAACCAAACTGGGTAAAGAGGCAAAGGGTTATATTGACAGGGGTGAACTGGTTCCTGACAGCATCACTATACCGATGATTCTTGCAAGAATAAAAGAAAAAGATTGCAGTAAAGGCTGGCTGCTTGATGGTTTTCCAAGAAACCTGACACAGGCAGAAGAGCTTGATAAGGCGCTTAAGACAGAAGGCATCAAACTTGATATCGTTATTGAAATGGTGCTGGATCGGAGAATCGCCAAGGACAGGATAATGGGCCGGCGACTATGTGAGAACGACAACAATCATCCCAACAATATCTATATTGATGCCATAAAACCTAATGGTGATAAATGCCGTGTCTGCGGCAGCGGCCTCAAAACAAGGTCTGATGATCAGGATGAAGCAGCAATAGATAAAAGACATAACATTTATTATGATGCCAAAACAGGAACAATGGCTGCTGTCAACTTTTTTAAAGTGCTATCAGCCAAAAACCAGGGTTCACCAAGAATTATTGAACTTGACGGAAAACCTGGTGTAAAAGAAGTATCAAATGACCTTTTAAGCAAGTTAAAATAATATATAAAATTTATTTTAAACAGATCCTGCCCGCATGCTGCAGGGTCTGTTTCATACCCAATAATGATCTATTTATATTTAAAGAAAAAAAAGAAATATCTTTTTGAACGGATTGGTCCCTTAAATTGATTTTCCGAGCCTGAAAAAATCCAGACAATAGCCAGGTTGATTGTAGTTTGTAAAATAATATCGGGGTGTATTAATAAATATATATACATGTCTGATTTTGTATAATCATATTTCTTTTCCTGTCCTTTTCATCAAAGAAAAAAATCATTTAAATAACAATAATATCAGCTTGTTATCGATAATTCCTAAATCAATATGATTATTGGAATATAAATTGCAAAAATAAGGATCGAATCGCTTGATAAAGGCAAACCGTTCGAAAGGACGGGACGCAAAGCCGTCGGCCTAAGTCCCGGAAAATAAAAAAGGGATATGGTTGCGAGGTTGCCGGGCGGATTAGCGCCTTCCGAAGTGCTGATTCGGCCACAGGCAGATAAGCGTAAAATCTGGGAGGAGCTAATATGGATCATAAAAAATCTTCAATACTGTTTTGTATCAAAGGCTTTATCCAAATCATCTCTATTGTTTTAATTCTATTTTTTACGTCATCTGTTACTGCCCGTGAAGTCAACCTTGCATGGGAAGCGAGCAATGATCCAAACCTAAGCTGCTATATAGTATATTGGGGCGCTAACCCTGGCGAATATTCTTCTAATAGCGGGAATATCGGGCTGGTGACTTCACATCAGGTAGATATCCCTGATAATGGCCAAATCTATTATTTCGCAGTTACTGCTGTTGACAGTACAGGTCAGGAAAGCGACTTTTCAAATGAAGTAAGCACAGGTTCTACCATGGTTATTTCCGTCATGAGTAACTGGAACCTTATTTCTATCCCCAATGTATCGGAAATCACTAATATTCAAGATGCCCTTGAACCTATTATGGATGATGTAATCAGTATATGGACATATGTTGATGGAAGGTGGCAGTTATATGACCCGGCAAATCCTTACATCAGTAACCTTTTTGAAGTTAAATCCGGACAAGGCCTCTGGGTAAACATGCGTGGCAATGCCAAATTGTATGTAATGGGAGGCGCATCTGCTGACTCTGTAAGTCTGGCAAAAGGCTGGAATCTTGTTGGTTCCAGTTCTTCTTCACCCAAGGATATGACTGATGTAATATCATCAATAGCTGAAAATGTTAAGAGCGTTTGGGCTTATCAACAAGGTCAGTGGAAGGTTTATGATCCCAGTAATCCTGAATTCAGCGATCTCACGACCATGGAACCAGGATTTGGTTACTGGATAAATGTAAAAACATCATGTTTATGGACACGTTAAAACAATGGCCGTAAACAGGGTATAAATGTAATCAGTATGATTACGCACAAGATAAGACGATAAATAAACTTCCTATCGG
>CAZSZQ010000282.1:0-1369 GCA_964610475.1 uncultured Desulfatiglans sp. | reverse complement strand
TATTTTTTCTTTTAAAGAATAATAAAATATGCTAATTAATATATCTTTTTGATAAGATTAAGGAAAATAAACGGTGCAGAAGCAATGGCTCTGTTCGGTTTATTTGATTGATCTTCAAAAAAAGAGGGAGTTTTGCTCCCTCTTTAGTATATATTTTATGGGGTGAGTGGCGGGACTTGAACCCGCGGCATCTGGGGCCACAACCCAGTGCTCTGCCAGCTGAGCTACACCCACCATATTTAATACCTATTTACCATGCTTTACAAAAATTTTGCAACAAAAAGATTATAAATTTAATAGTCAAGAAACAGGTCAGGCAATATGACAGATAACAGGTCAGAATTATTCAGGATGATACCGGCAGTAGACCGGCTCCTTGAACATCCTGAGATAAAATTATTAACAGATAATTATCCGCGAAATCTTATTCTCAGGGCGATCAATGATACTCTGTCCGAAATAAGGAATGATATTGATAATGGCGAGATATCAAAGGAAAGCATAGAGATGAAAAAGGATAATATTGTAAGCATGATCAAGAAAAGGATTCAACTTATTTCTCGATCAAGCCTACGGAATGTTATCAATGCTACCGGCGTGGTAATTCACACCAATCTCGGCAGGTCTGTACTTGCTGACATCGTTATAGAAAAATTTAAATCGATCAGCGGCGGTTACAGTAATCTTGAGTATGATCTAGAAAAGGGAAAACGGGGAAGCCGGTATACTCATGTGGAAGGAATTTTAAAGGAGTTGACCTGTGCAGAAGCAGTAATGGTTGTAAATAATAACGCCGCTGCTGTACTTATTACACTCGAGACAATCGCAAAGGATCGTGAGGTGATAATATCAAGGGGAGAACTTGTTGAGATCGGAGGATCTTTCAGAATACCGGATGTAATGAAGAAAAGCGGTGCAAGAATGATAGAGGTCGGGACAACAAATAAAACACACCTGAAGGATTATGAAGCGGCTATAACACCTGAAACGGCAGCCATATTGAAGGTCCACAAAAGCAATTTCCAGATAGTAGGATTTAACGAGGAGGTGGAAAGATCCGTACTTGTAGAACTTGGAAAAAAGCACAACATCCCCGTTGTTGAGGATCTCGGGAGCGGATCATTTATTGACCTTTCCAAATATGGGATGGAATGGGAGCCAACTGTACAGCAGGTGCTTTTGTCTGGAGTGGACCTCGTCACATTTAGCGGTGATAAACTATTAGGGGGCCCACAGGCAGGTATTATCCTGGGTAAAAAAAGACTGGTTGAGGAAATAAAGAAGAATCAGCTGAACAGGGCACTCAGGATAGATAAACTGACTCTTCTTGCCCTGGAAGAGACGCTGAATATATACAGGGATGAACGAA
>CAZSZQ010000281.1:0-4009 GCA_964610475.1 uncultured Desulfatiglans sp. | reverse complement strand
CTATTGATAATAGAAAAACCATCATACACCATGCATACAGATAAACCATAGCCCAGAATATCATACAGGGGATTGAAAAGGTTGGGTGCTTGATATATGTACCAATATTCTCGGGTCGATACAGAAAATATACAGTGATCACAAATATACCTATCCCCGGAATAATGCCAATCCATCCATCTTTCCTTATTACACGGGTAAATCTCTCATCTCCCTGTATGATGTATCCTATGATAAAGCACATGATATAGAGGATGATGTCAGCCCACGAATTGATGTGTGGAAAAAGTGGCTTAAGAATCATCTGCCCGAGGGCCAGTGGAATGACAAAGAGGTATATCGCCCCGCGATGGGAGCACAGGCTGGCTATCTTGTCTATCACTTTTCTCCCTTGTGCGCTTTTCAGATAATTCATTAAAGGCAGGCAAACAAAAGAAAGGATAAATAGATAATACAAAAACCAGAGGTGAAAATCCCCGAAGGACATCCAATTATTTGTTTTAAAGTAATGGGGAATAAATTGTAGAAAATTTCCGGTAAATCCGGAGTGTGTTGTCTGCTCCCAGTAAGCCTGCGGGGGAATCAGAATAAAAAAACCGATGAAAAAATAAGGGACAAGCAGTCTTTTAGCTCTCTCCCAGAAGTATTCTTTTGAATCCTTGTGTTCAAGCGCAAACCATGATCCTGTTCCTGACAGGAGAAACATAAAAGGCATGAACCATGGGGCGATCGTATACATAAATATAGTAAAACCCATGGAGGTATCAGGATTTTTGATAGGCCAGTCACCAATGTCAAAGAAGCTGGAACTGTGATAAAGAAAGACAATCAACATTGTGATTACACGCAACCAGTCGACATCATAACGGCGTTCAATCATATATTATCCTCTTTATTTTTATAATTTGATCTTTTAAATGAGTTTTCACGACACAAATCAACAGATGCTTTCACCTGTTGGCTGAATTTGCATTGTTATCCCTAAGTAGTTTAGAAAGTATCCATTTAATCGGAAACAGCATCGATACACTTTGCATATAATTTCTATAACTATCTCCCAATTCGATAATCAGTTTCCTTTCCTCAAGGACGGTGCCTATGATTAAATAGATTGTTAGCAGGATATTTACAATCAATGTTGGGACATACATTTCCCGATAATTAATCCAGATAAGGATAATGGTTGCTAAATACCATGGGTGCCTTGTGATACTCAAGATTCCCGAGGTGTTAATCTCTCCGCTTTCAGATAAAGCTGAATGCGCCTTTCCTGATATAATTTGCCGGATGCCAAAAACATGAAGCATGTCATACTTCAAGCCGCCGGCAACAAATAATGTTATTACAATTGTAAAAAGAAGAATTTGGACAATAGTCATATAGCCTTCCCACCGAAATAAGACCCGTCCATTTAAACTTTGGCTATAAAGAATTACAAGGATGAGAGTTGTCAATGCCACAATATTATAAAAAAGACGGTAGAATCTGTAATATGTTCCAAGTACTCTTTTTAGATATCCGGTTAAGGTTATCGATATCATGCCGCTATGAATAAGACACCATGCAACCCACAATGTAATCAAAACTATATATTTCATTAGTGAAACCTTTTTGGGTTAACGCCAAGTTTAAAGGCCCGGTGGGCATTTTATCCCCCGGTCATATGAAACGTGATGTTAACCCTTAATTTGTATTTTGTTCTCTTTGCACCATTTTTTTAGTGCAACCTTCTGTCTTTCACTTTCATATTCGTACCAATTTTCTAGAACATCTTTGCTTTCTAATAAATCTTTGTATCTTGAATATGCTTTCTTATGTCTAAAAATCGAATATACCCTCTCTAACTCTTCGGGTATGTATTCCGATGTAAATTCAATTACCAAATCCTTACCAAGGTCAAGTTCGTTTTTATGAGGGATTGTTGTATATTTACCTGGATCATCGATGTCTTCAGGGAGTTCATCCGAATCACCCATTTCTGAGGTATAGAATATTTTTCCTGTTTCTTTGCATAAATATGCCATATGCATATATTGCTGATCCATACTTACAAATAAGAAAGCATTTTCAATATCACTAAATGAGACAGCCATTTTTCATCTCTCCTGTTTTGGGTTAACGTTATGGCTCAGCGGACGGTGGAGCCGATCCCTTGCAGCCGCCCCTCTCAAGTCTACGTGGGCGTGCGAACCAAAGTAAGATAGCTGGAACGAGACCTATGAGTATGAAGATAATCCATTCGCCAAGCGGACCGTTTTGCGGATGTGACGCTACCGCGACAAAGACCACAAAGACAGATGCCCACAGAATCATCATCGGTCTGAAAATATAGACTATACTAAAAACGATGATGCCCACATAGGGTGTTGCACCAAAAGCACCGGCATCCTCATATGCGGGTCCGAAGGAGCCGCCGAACATATGAGTAGCGGGCAGATTTTCCGATATGAGATTTTTACTTTTCATAATAAAAACATAGCTGCTTGAAATAAAACGAATATTTAAAAAAAAAAGACTAAAACGGAAGCACAAAAACGGAAAATGATGATCTGTTTTAAACCATAGACTGCTGCATTTGTCAAAAAATAAAAACCCGGATCAATAATTGTGGTCAGGAGTAAATCCTGACCCTACGAAAACCTCACTCAACAACAATGCCTATAATCCGCCTTCGCTTTATGTTTCCGTCTTCGCCATAAGCTATGACTGGATAAGATGGCGTGACAGGAACTACACCCTACATTTTAAGATCGCATCACTCCGCAAGCCTTTTACCTTTTCGACCTTGTGGGAGAAATCTTTTGTGCAATTATCCCTGCTGCTGCCCTTTCTTTTTCCATGATCCCTTCATGGTATCTGAGACACCTGAAATCCCTGAAATAATCAAGAAGCTCATTATGCCTTAACAGGTGATCAGGGTTTTTTGGCTTTCCAAACTGAGCCTGATCAACAATATAGGTTTCATAAACGATAACACCATCAGGACGGAGACCATTTTTTATATATGGAATAAGCGACCGCTGGAGATAGTTGAAGCAGATAATAACATCATAGGTCTCTTCTTTTATGAAAAAGTCCTTTTCAAGGTCAATAAGATGAGTGGTTATGGAGACCTGTTTTTCACGGGCGAGTTTAAGGGCGCTGTCTATAGCCTCTTTGGAATTATCGACTCCGACCACATCATATCCATTTTGAGCGAGACACACCGAATTTCTCCCTCCTCCCATGGCTACATCCAGGACCTTTCCCTTTGGAAGAAGATGAAGGTTTTTAACAAGAAACTCTGATGGGTTGTTATCGTGTGTATGAATGGCTGACCTCCTTACAAATTCGATATCGAGGCACTAAGTACTCTACGTTATAAATACAATGACATATAATTTTGCTACATTTACCAGACCACAATGAAAAAAGTATGTCTCACACAAAGCCGCAAAGCGCACAAAGTTAAAAAATATTATGTTAAAAAGCCTTCGTTTTTCTTAGCGGCCTCCGTATCTCTGTGTGATACACGATTTTAGGCTTTTGCTTTTTGCCTTAATTATAAAAACTCTTTTGTTTTTTCTTTGCCCTCTGTGTTCTCCGTGCTCTCTGTGGTGAAAATTCTTTGTTTAAATCCGCTTGATTACAAACGCTTGTTTTGTGTTTCTGTCAAAACCGGCAGACTCATAAAAACTGAATATATCTTCATTTAGTCTCCCTGTCATCAGCATCACCTTATAACAATTTTGCTCCCATGCATACTCAACCGCAGCCTTTAATACAGCCCTTCCGTGACCATTCCGCCTGTAATCTTTATGGGTAACCACATTTTCTATCACAGCATATTGGCGGCATGACCTTGTAAGGTTTGGGACAAGTATGATCGAACATGAGCTGATCAAAACATTTCCGTCGAAAACACCAAAGCATTTAATATTTTTATCACTCTGAATCTGATTCCAGACCCTTGAGATTGTTTGAAAGTCCGGCGGTTCCTCATCCTTATCATGAAGGTGTTTATAAAGGG
>CAZSZQ010000280.1:0-4025 GCA_964610475.1 uncultured Desulfatiglans sp. | reverse complement strand
TGACCTGGACTGGTTTCCGGTCGATTCAATGCCTTCCAATATGATCTCCTATGTGAGAAATGCCATTGAGCAGCACTTAAGGGGAGAGATATATTCAGAATTCGGGTGGAAAGAGAAATAATTCAAGCACCTTCATTTTTTCATATTTCCCTTAAAAGGGGATTTTTTTTTGAAATCAGGCAGAAAATCTGATTTATTTCCCGCCCGGAAACCGGCAGGGAACTGAACAAACATATTTTTGAACCCAAGTTCAAGTGCATGGGAGTAGACTGCATCAAACTCGGTAACAGAAAGGTGCCGGTTCATATCATCGTCATCGTGCCTTATCACAGGGTGGTACTGTGACATGAGGCTTATGGGGATGTCCGCACCGAATTCAAGAAACAGAGAATCAAGGGCATTGATGGAATTTTTTATCCTTCCAGGCAGTATCAGGTGTCTTATAAGTACACCCTTTGTAGCAACATCATATCCTTTAAAAAATGAATCCAGAAAGCCCTTCTGTCTTACCATCTCGGCTATTGCATCAAGGGCCTTTTGGGGATAATCCCTGCATCTGGAAAATTTTTTAGCAGCTTCCGGGTCAGAGTATTTGTAATCTGGCATATAGATATCAGCATAGTTTTCAACTGTTTTAAGCTGTTCAACGGACTGATAGCCGGATGTATTATAAAGGATGGGTATTGGATATCCATTCCTCCTGAGCTGTTCAACAAGCTGGAAGGAGTAAGGTAAAAAGTGATCAGGAGTCACAAAGTTGATATTATGGACGCCATACTTATCAATCATATCGGCTGTTCTAATAAAAAAATTTTCCGGTGTAAGGATATCCCCTGCACCATCCAATGATATCTGACGGTTCTGGCAGTATGTACACCTTAAAGAGCATCCGCTGAAGAATACTGTGCCCGAACCCATATTACCTGATATGGGTGGCTCCTCACCATGATGAGGCCCGATATGGGCAATACGCAGTAGATTTCCCTGCCTGCAGAAGGCCTTTTTTTCAGAACCAGTGAGAGTTCTGTCCACTCCGCATTTTCTCGGGCATAATTCACATTTATTGAAAAGTGAAAGGTAGTCCATTTTTTATCTAAAACAACGACAACTGTTTCTCCCGTTTTCTGGGCTTAAATTTGCCTCTATCAACAGGCTTACAGGTTTTTAACGGGATAAGGTCAAGGAATGGAGATTCATTAACATCTATTGACCTGCTCCCAAGTTTTCTGCTTTTTGCATGGGATAATATGAGCCTCTCCTTTGCCCTTGTAATCCCGACATAAAAGAGCCTCTTTTCCTCATCTTCATCACATGCGCCATATAACTTTAGAGGAATTATTTTATCCTCGCATCCTGTGATAAACACAACAGGCCATTCCATGCCCTTCGCAGCATGGATGGACATGAGGGCCACCCTGTCACCCCTGATAGCAGTATTATCTATACCCCTTTCAAGGGAAATAACATTTGAAGCGGATGTCGGATCTAAAACCCCTGCCAGAACCTCCTTCAAAATCTCCACTGACCTTTTTGCATCATCGGTCGAAAGGTCAATGTTATGGATTGTAACCGCATCATCTATTAACCGGGCTATATCCCTGTCCTCTGTCATTTCAATAATAGGATTATTGGAGACAATCCCGTACCTGCTGACAAGCCCTCTGTAACTATTCTCATAAAACCTGTTATCAGGGAATGCCTGTGACTTAATATATCCCATGATCAGATCAACAGGGTATTGTTCTGTAAACGGCCTTTCTCCTGATATCACGTATGGGATGCCTGCCCTTAATAATGCATCTGTAATTGCATCGCCCTGCGCATTTACCCTGTATAGCACTGCAATATCACCAAAACCTATGTTCTCGCCTCCTGTTTCATTGGATTCCACCCTGCCGCTATCCAGTGAAAAATAGCTTGTGCCGCCTATTAACCTTTCTATTTGTTCAACCACCATTTCCGCCTCTTCACCGGCTGTTTTGCATTTACCTGTAAGGACATGATCTCCCTTTCCACTTGTTCCTTCAAGAGGGGCCTTTTCAAGGACACCGGAAGCCGCCTCAAGTATATTGTCTGATGATCTGTAATTCCTGATCAGTTTTATCTCAATAGCGCCAGGGAAATCCTCCTTGAACCTGAAAAAATTGGCCATGTCTGCACCCCTGAAACCGTATATGGCCTGGTCAGGGTCACCGATTGCACAGATAAGGTTTACATTATTCTTTACAATATGTCTTAGAATAAGGGACTGTACAGGGTTTGTATCCTGGTATTCATCAATAAATATCCGTCTGTATGTCTCAGCATATTTCATGGATGTTTCAGGGTGAAGCCGGAAGAGCCTTAATGTTTCAGCCTCAAGGTCGTCAAAATCAAGCATGTCATAGGATTTGAGTTTTTCATTATATTTATTAAATATAGGGATGAAATCAACATATCTTTTATCCGGCTCCCTGCCTGTGGCCAAAGCGAACTTCAGCTCTGCAAGTGCCCTCTTGAATTTTGAAAGGCGTTCTCTGTCAACCCCGGTCTCGTGGGCCACTTCATCAGCAATAAGCATTGAGTCTGTTTCGGGGCATACAGAAAAGTGTGGTGAAATGCCGATCAGGTTGCCCGTTTCCTTTAAAACCTTCATACAGAAGCCATGAAAGGTGGAGATACTGACACCATTTCCTGTTATGCCAGGTATTAGCGCCTCAACCCTTTCCTTCATCTCACTGGCAGCCTTATTGGTAAAGGTGACTGCAAGCACCTGGGATGGCATGATATTATTATGCTGAATTTCTCTTGCTATCTTATGGATAATGGTAAGGGTCTTTCCAGTGCCTGGCCCTGCATTTATTATGAGATGGGTACCGGTATGTAAGACAGCCTCCTGCTGAAGCGCATTTAGCGGATAAAGCAGAGGATCATTGTATCTTTTTTGCTCCTCCTGTTTCAGCCCCTTTTTTTTTGTCTTCAACCCCTTTGGTAAAACCTTTTCCGGTTTTTTTTCTTTTTCTGTGCCGGTAATCGCAAAGAGTCTTTTCTGCCCCATGAGCTCATGTTTTTCGGATTCTTTGAACAGACGGATAACGCCATATTCACCGTCATAGCCCTCCTGTTTTATCACCTCACCCTTGCGCATCCTGGATATAGCCCTTGCAAGCAGAACACCTCCTGCCGCTTCAATATCCTCTGTATCCCGGTTAAGCAGGATATCAAGTTCAGGGCCGAGATCATTAAGAAGTTTTTCATATGCAGTTTCTACTGTTTTTGTATCAGGACCGCTGTCCAGTATCTCCGATAATATCTCGTTAATGGGTATGAGACTATGAAAATTTTTTGTAAGTTTCGGCGTTTCACGATCTGCCAGTTCCGCGACACGGTGAAAGACCCCGACCGTAATGGGCTTTCCGCATACCGGGCACATACCATTGTTTTTAATGGTATCATGAGGATGAAGCATCAGGTTGCACTTTCTGTGGCCATCCATATGATACTTCCCCTCTTCAGGGTAAAACTCAATTGTGCCTTCGAATCCATCCTTCTCTTTCATCGCCTTAATCATGCTGTCGTAATGAAGATCAGCATCAAAGATGTTTGCCTCTCTTCCGAGCTTTGATGGTGAATGGGCATCGGAGTTGGAGACAAGGGTATAGTTATCAAGGACAGAAAGAAGCCGGTTCATGGGGGGATCGGATGAAAGACCTGTTTCAAGTGCGTATATATGAGGCGTTAAGTCTTCAAAACACTCTTCCATGGCATCAAACCCCGATTTGGAGCCAAAGAGCGAAAACCATGGTGTCCATATATGGGCCGGTATAAGAAACGCCCTATCGCTTGCTTCGAGCACCATCTCAAGAAGTATCTTTGAATCAAGCCCTAAGATTGGCCTGCCGTCAGAGCGGATATTACCAACCTTTTCAAGCGCCCTGTTAAACTTTTCCACCGAATCAAAATCCGGCATGAGAATAAGGTGATGTATCTTTCTTGTCTTGCCATCCTTTTTATATATTGTGCTTATCTCACCCGAAAGGATAAAC
>CAZSZQ010000279.1:0-4028 GCA_964610475.1 uncultured Desulfatiglans sp. | reverse complement strand
AGCGTATTTATATTCCATTACATCATAATCACCGTCATCTCTGATGGTGTAAATCTTTGTAGATTTCTCTTTCACCTTTGTGGGGCGTTTCCATTTGTAATAAGTGATATCATCAGCGGTCAGGCCGTCTACTCCTAGAAATTCACTCTTAAGTTCTTTGAGGTTATCATAACCGCTCCCGAAAAAGGGCAGTTTTGAAAAATAGGGCCTGATGCTTCTCATATCTGTAACCGCAGCAAAGTGGGTTGGAAACATAGGGTCCCCAAACACAAGGAGATAACGATCAGGGGATGATGTGATATTATAGTCTGAAAGTATATCTTTTTTAGAAATTTTTTCAAAATGTTGCTTCAGGATTTCTCCTGCCTTCACATTATCCACATCCTCTACAGACATGAGATCGGTAAATGGAAAAAACCCAAAGACATAAAGAACAATACTGAAATTGCTTATCTGTTCATAAACAGGGTGTTCCCTTTCGCACATCCTTAATGTTTCCTCAATTCTTTCCTTGACAAGGATCCCATCGGTTCTCATGCTTCACCTCCATTTAAACAGTATTAATGTCCTACCCGTTTTAAAAATAGACCGGGCCCGTGATATCTGTCTTTTATTAAGGCAAAGATCATGCCAGATCACATGCTTTTTTATTTATTTGCATCTTATTGATATTAATGGAAATACTTAATGCAGGATCAGGTTTTAAAAAATCTTGTGGTGAAATATCACCTGGCTTTTTATATCTTTCTGGCAGTTTTGCGTGGTGTAAAGACGTGAGATGCCTTATGGACAAGGTTAATCATTATGCTGTTCAGTTTTTGAACAGAGGTGGTGAAATATGGGCAGTATCGAAATCTGTCCTCCGGTTTCCCGAATCCCATACCGGAATTCTTGAATCTTTATTCTGTTAAATACCGGCTTTAAAAGCTCCCTTTCGAGCCGGATAGACAACAATCATTTAGAGGATATTGCTGGTAAAGACAGATATGAATTATCGATCGAGGGTTTCAACTGAGGCATATATATTGAAAAGAGACAGCTGCCCAGGCAATTTACATGGGCAGCTGTCTTTCTTAATCAATATCCGAAGGCCCCTGTATCGAACTCAGAACCTTGCGGACGGTCTTCGATCTGCTGGTGCTGCACATACTGGTATTCCACAGAATATTCTGCTGCATCTGCCGGCAGGCTGCCTGCATTACCGCGAGCCTGTGACCCCTCTGTAAGATGGAAATCCTGTGCATTATAATCTATAAATCCCGGTGTGCTTCCTTCGGTGTTTCCCATATCAGCCACAGTTGCCCCAGGATCAAGACCAGATTCATGAGTGAGTTGCCAGCCTGCAATCAACCAGTTATTTTCAAGCTCTGTCTGGCCATTACCGCTTGTTATTGCAAGGTATTCACCGCCAGCTGAGGTATATATTATATTGTTGAATACCAGGGCAGTAACATCTACAGTGCTTAACCGCATGAGTGTGGTGTTACCGCTGCGGGTGGATACAACAGTATTGTGATAAAAATAGAGTGTGCCCCTGCGGTACATCTCTGTATCACCGCCGTCACCGCCATAATGCAGGATCTGGCTGTTACCTGCCCCGTCCGGCTCAATTAGTACATTACCGTATACAAAGGTTTCGTCATAACCCGGATCATCCGCTATATGGTTATAATCGGTCTCCACAAGATCAAGCTGACGGTTACCTGATTCTATCCAGTTGTACCTGATAACTGTGCCTCCGGATCGGTCCTTAAGGTTATTCCCAAGGCACCCTGTCCGAAGCGCGCCATAGTGATTGTATTCAAACACAATGCTAAGGCTTTCTGTATAGGAGTTATGCTCATAAATGCTCCCCTCTATCCCGTTATCATATATATAGTTGCCGCTGATCTTTACCCTTGATGAGGCTGCGCTTGAAAAGAGTCCGTTCCCCGCATCATGAATCAGGCAGTCATGGATGGTGATGTCCGAACCCTCTTCAATGTGTATGGCAGCGGCATTTGAGCTGTACTCCTGACTGGCGCCAGCGTCATCGGTAAAATTATACCCTGGCCTTGCACCCCTGATGTCCAGACCCTGTATATAGATGTGTGACGGGCCGTCAGGGTTATCCGGGATGTTTGACCCGCCGATCTTGATTATGCTTCTTACCTCGTTCCAGTAATCAAGTTCAGTACGCGTAACAGCACCATCGCCGCTTATGATTGGTCTCTGCCCTTCTTCAGGGATGCCAAGAACGACTACCGGTTCCAGGGCGGTTGCAGTTATATTTATTACCCATTTGGCATAATAAGGGGTACTGCGGTAATAAATGCGTACAAGGGTAGATGGTTCCAGGGTCTCCCACGGGACATCCCCGGGCTCAGCATATTGTTTACCTGGTCCGACATCATAGACATGGCTGAAGGTTGATGGGTCCCATGTATAAACAGGTGTTGCACCATCTCCTTCATTGTAATCCTCGATATCCTGTGAAGTGTTGTTGTCTGTATCCGGGATTGTGTTGCCTCCTGAAGTATCTGATCCCCCGTTACATGCATTTATCATGAGCAACCCTGTAATAAAGATAATATAGAGCAGCCTGTTTACTATGCTGATAATGATGCCTGATGGCCATTTTTTACGGGTTTTTGTATTCATGGAATTAATCTCCTTTCCGGTTTCCTGTACACATTACTGCCCAAATGTATTATTTTTTTGCACTTCTTAACTGCAGCACCATAACTAAATACGGCTAACATATTGTTAACTCTTGATATTATGGTGACACTGGTATTTTTATATATTCAATATCATGTTATGCAAATTTCGTGCAGCAAAGGTGTGATTTAAACACCCCTTCTGCACCTGTGAGAAAGGGGCACCATTTCAAGGAGCTCAACTGAATAAATTGTAATTGAAACAGGGATAGTATTATAATGCAGTATGAATACACATCAGTAAGTTAACATCACTTTTATCAGGAGATTAGTATGTCATGCTATTTGAGGCACATGAAGGATATCTTAGAGGAGGCCGGGATAGAGATCACAAAAGATAATAAAAAAGAGATAGACCAGGCAATTCACGGGCTGGTGGAGGTTGAGTATAAAGACTGCCCGCATACGTGGAAGGAAGTCAAAGAGCATATTAATAAGGATGAAGAGACCAGAAATAAATTTATAAAAAATCTCAAGGTGAGGCTTAAATAAAATGCATGCGTGTTTGCCAGTTCGGGGCAATAGGATACAGCGCAGCAAATCAAAAAATTATGTTCGATCAAAAGCGGTGTTACGGAAGTGGTAGCTGCCGTTCAAGCTGTGTCAATGATGCAATACATCTGCTTGAACACAAAGATGTGCCGCAGGCCGTTAATCTCTGGTAAAGAGAAGCAAACATTCAAAATACTTGCCTTTCGCCTTCACATAACTCGTTTGAGAATGATATACAGTCCTGGAAAATGGCCGACGGTGTCCGTAGCAGGACTATTGCGGGACATTTTCAAATTAACTGTTGGAATTTTAAATGCATTTTGAGATAATAGGCGATATTGAAAATATTGAGACAATTGCTATTGGCGGAAATATCAGAGATATTATGCTCCTAAGGAAACGATAGGCGAAAGCTTAAAGGTGTTTCTACTGTTTGTCTCAGTAATAAACATATAAGAAGAGCCGAATTGCACTGGTATAAAGCACATGGAGTAGGTAGAAAGAAAATAAAGATAAAAAGATTTTTGGACTAATTATGAAAATAGAAAATCAAAAACCGATGTATGTGCTTTATATAGAAAATAAAGATACTGAAGATCTGCAAAAAAGGAAGAGTACTTAAGAATCGTTGATGAGTCCGGTGAGGGTTATCTATATCCGGAATCCTACTTCATGCCAATCCAATTACCTCTTAAAGCACAAGAGGCTTTAAGCATAACAGCCTGACTATTTCGGTCATGGAGGAAAAATAATGAAAACGAATTTTAACAGACGTGATTTTTTAAAGGTAACAGCGCAGGGGATAGCTGTAACCGGACTCGCCGGTCTGGTTCCGAT
>CAZSZQ010000278.1:0-4038 GCA_964610475.1 uncultured Desulfatiglans sp. | reverse complement strand
ACCCTTTAATGGGTGCCCCTTTCTAAAGGGGATTACTTTTTTCTAAGCCTTTCCTGCGGCACCCTTGCGGTTGCCTTATATACGGGGTTTGCAAGGGTCCACCACCCGCTCCTCCGGCCCTTCACAAATTCTATCCTGGTAACAAATTTAATGCTCTTGTATGCAAGGTCATAGGGTGCAATGAGCCTGAGGGGGCCACCGTTTTCCTCGGGCAAAGCAGTATTGTTCATGGTGAGAGCCATGAGAATCTCTCTTTCCGGATCAACAAGTTCGCTTAAGGGAAAGGATTCAATATAATGGTTCTGTCCGCCGGTCAATAACCGGGTTGTGCCGAAGGAATGAAACAGGATATTATCCGCATCGCAGTCGGGCTCGATCCTGCTGAGGATTTCTTTGAACCTGAACCCGCCCCATCTTAGATCCATTACCGACCATCCTTCCACACAATGGAAATCGGATACCTGCTCTACCTGCTGGAATGATTTTATTTCAGCATAGGTGAAACTTTTAGCCTCCTTTACCAGCCCGTCCACAACAAGCCTGTACTCCTCCTTTGTCCCCTTTTCCCACTCAAGAACCCCATTATCAGAATTAAATCTGAAACTGCCCTTTTCGACTGTCCTGACAGGCAGGGTCCTGACAAAAAACCCATATACGGAAGAAGGGATAGCTGCCATAAACACTGCACCTCCGGCAATTTTAAGAAAAAGCCTTCTTGTAACATCCCTCATGTAAAAGGCGACTGATCGCATGTGATATATCCAAAAGAAACAGTAATAATGTGAAAGGTATAAGGCGCATAGCTCAAGACATAGAATAAAAATTATTATTCTTGTGTATTATTTCCTGTGCCTTCGCCAAGACTACTTCACACAGGTCGATTAAGCAATGAGTGGCATGAGGTGTAAGAAAATAATGAATTTAAGATTCAATATCTTAAATTTTCTCTTGCACCTTGCACCCTTCGCCTTGCGCCTGTATTTTTCTTATTTATTATACTCCATTCTCTTTGAAAGAGGAATAAAAATCACTGCTCTTTGATCACCATTAAAATCTCCTTAAAATAAGTGATATCTGAGTCTAATGATATTCATAATACTCTTTACTTATGAACCTTTATTGCTAAAAACCTTAACAAATTAACCGATCATTAATATGAGTTATTTAGTTTTTTATGGACGCTTTACGCTCTTTTGACAAAGCCGGAGGTCTGGTGACTTACTCTTCTGATATAGAACAGCTTAAACCATTACATGGAATAACTTAAACAGATGATAAGCAATTCCTGAAAAAAGAGCCGAGATCGGGATTGTTATAATCCAGGCCAGAATAATTTTGCGTGCTGTTATCCACCTTAGATTTCTTGCATTCTCTACAGTGCCCACACCCATAATAGAGCCTGCAATAACTTGGGTGGTGCTCACTGGTATTCCTGCATGCGCAGTGCTGATCAGGACCAGTGCAGCAGATGCCTCAGCGCAAAACCCTTCCATCTGCCTGATCTTTGTAATGCTGGTCCCCATTGTTTTTACGATCCTCCACCCGCCGAAAACAGTGCCAAGAGAGATAGCTGTGTAACATGCCAGAACAATCCAGTCATCTATATGAAAGGTCGAATTGAAACCGGCGGTAAATAGTGTAAGCGCAATTATTCCCATGGTCTTCTGGGCATCATTGGTGCCATGTCCGATGCTGTAGAAGAGCGCAGAAACCAGTTGAAGCCTCTTGAATAATTTCCCTGCCTTTTGATGGGTCCAGTTCCGAAACAGTTTTATTATTATTACAGTAAATACAATTGATCCGGCCATTCCCAGCAGGGGGGCAATAAAAATAAACATAAATATTTTCAGAACGCCGCTGATCAGGACCACCTTGACTCCGAAGGCTGATATCCCTGCCCCAATAAGCGCTCCTATAAGGGCATGGCTGCTTGATGTCGGAAGCCCGCACAGCCATGTAAATATATTCCATATAATTGCCCCGGTCAGGGTTGCCAGGATAACCGTTAATGTAACATTATCTATCTGGACAACACCTTTGCCTATCATCTTGGCCACCTCTGTTCCAAACCAGAAATAACCTATGAAATTGGCAGCCCCGGCCATAATTACCGCCTGTAAAGGGGTAAGTGTCTTTGAGACAACTATGGTTGCAATAGCATTGGCAGCATCATGAAAGCCATTAATAAAATCAAAAAGCAGGGCAGCAATGACAATAACGGATACCAGAACAAGAACAGTATTCATATTTAACCCTGCTTCACCTTAATACCACGGACCATTTTCCCGACATAGTCTACTGCATCAGTCACAGATTCCAGGTGTTCATAAACCTCTTTTAGACGGATTATATCCACCGGATTGTAGTCATCTTTAAATAATTCAGCCATGCAGTTATGAAACAGATCATCCGTATCATTCTCCAGTCCATGCATCCTGGATTGAATCTCATCTATATTTGTTTTGTCTTTCAGATTGCTGATCAGTTGTCTCATCAATTGTCCCATAGTGACAATGATATCAGCAAATTTGCAGACATTGGATGGGAGTTTACGAAGCTGATACACCTCCATTTTTCGTGTAATGCTGTTTAATATGTCAATTGTCCGGTCAATGTTTATGGCTAGATTATGAATATCTTCACGGTCTATTGGAGTGATAAATGTTTTTTCCAATTCATCAATAATTCTCCTCTCGATATTATCTCCGCGCAGCTCACAATCCTTGATCACCATCCATTTCTTCCTGATCTCATCATCATTCAGTTCTTCTATGTGATAGACCATCTCCTTAAAAACCAGCGCCGCCTCACAAAAACATTCTACCTGATCATTCATATAGGTAAAAAATTTGGTCTCCCTTGGTAAAAACAGATCCAGTATATTAAATCCCATATATAACTCCATATAATAAAACCTGATATGACAGGGGTAAATAATTTGGAGGATTATATGGGCAACCTGCACAGGCTGTCAAACATAACTATTAGTTAGATGCTTTATTTTTGTCTGTGTTGTTTTGCTAATAAAAAAGGATCAGGGCATGGTTTTATATTATTTATCGAAATCCAAATCAAAATCGTATTTCATATTTTCCCCAGCACCTTCAGCACTCTCTCCGGTGTTGTAGGATAATCCAATACCCATTTACCAGTTGCATTGTAGATGGCGCCTGCTGTTACTCCTGAAAGAGCAGCCCCAATATTTTACCTATTCCATAGGCCCCATAGGCGGCATAACCCAGATGGCTCTCGTTAAAAAGAGATTTGACCTGCGGAAAATCATTCATCGTTCCTATGTGATACCCGATCATGTCATAGTTGAGCTGCACCCCTGTTTTCGGATTAAAAAAATGCTCCTCAGTAAAACTCCGGCCAAGGCTTGATAAACCCATACTCCACTTTTCAGGTGGTAATGGCGGCGATTATGTAAGAAAGGGCGATGAAAACAGGAATGGAAATATGTTCAAACTCTGATCTTGGCTGTAGATCCGGCCACAGCAGGGATGCCATACTCTTTTAATATCCCTGTAAGGTGAAGTAGATTCTCTTCCCATACAACCCTTTCCGGTGGGACAAAACCCTCCATAGGGTATGGAATGCATAAAGAGGCATATTTTTCTGTACCCATCTTCCTGTATGGTAAAAGCTGGAGCTGAACAATGTTGTTACCAAGGTCATTCTTAATGAATTCAGCGGTTGCCCGGATATTTTCTTCACTGTTATTATGATCCGGGATAACAGGTATTCTGATAACAACAGGCTTCCTTAATTCAACTGTCCTCTTTATATTACTTAAGATCAGTTCATTGCCGACACCGGTGTATTTCCTGTGTATATCCGTATCCATATGCTTAATATCGGTTATCACAAGGTCAGTATATTCGTATACCTGTTCCATATGTTCTTTTGCGCAGTGCAAGGAAGACTCAACACAGGTGTTTAAGGAGTTTACTTTGCATTCTTTTAAGAGGAGACTTGCGAATTCCCACTGAAGCATCACCTCGCCTCCGGAAAGGGTAACGCCTCCGCCAGTTTTAA
>CAZSZQ010000277.1:0-4049 GCA_964610475.1 uncultured Desulfatiglans sp. | reverse complement strand
TCATGCCGCTCTTGATCATTGCGGCAATAAGGTCAAGTATGCCTGAACCGCAGAATCCCAGAGGGGGCTCGGTATCTTCACCGATAGTCTTGTAGCTGAAGTCGTATGTGGCAGGATCGATGGTGCATTCGCTTATTGCACCTAAAGTCGCCCTCATGCCGCATGAAAGCTGCGCACCCTCAAGGGCAGGTCCTGTTGCACAGCTCGTTGTCCACATACCCTCTTTATTACCCAAGACTATTTCGCCATTGGTGCCAAGGTCGACAATCAAGGTCATCTCATCGCGCCTGTAGGGCTTGTTCGCAAGTACACAGGCAAGTGTATCTCCGCCCACAAACGCGGCTATTATGGGGAGTATGGTAAAACTGGTGCCTGGCCTGAACCTGAGCCCGAGTTCCTCTGTGGTGAGTTTTATCTCAGACAGGGTGGCAGGTATAAAAGGTGTTCTTCCAAGCCTGCTCACATCGAGCCCGGCAAGTATATGTTCCATGGTGGTGTTGCCTGCAACAGTAAACCCGTATATATCATCACGTGAGGCATTTACCTCTTTCAGGCAGGTATCAGCAAGGTATGAAATAGCCTCAAGCGCAAGCCCCTGGAGCTTTTTCAGGTTTTGAGGACTCTTACCGGCAAAGTTGATTCGGCTTATTACATCATCCCCGTACCGCCTCTGCGGATTAATGGTTGCCCTGGAGGCAAGTATATGACCTGTCTTAAGGTCACACAGGTATCCTGCAACCGTGGTGGTGCCCAGGTCCACGGCAAGCCCCAGATATCCTTTATCGCCTTTAAGTTCCAGGTATGGGTTCACAGGGTATGGCCCTGAGTTAACCTTTTTTGCCTCCACATGGCCTTTATCCTGGCCTGATTCAGGCAGGCGTATCATCATGGGCATGTCAACAGTAACCTGGCAGGCAAGCCTGTAACCGGATGTGATAAGGCCGGATGAAAGATGTTCTGTTTCAACATCATTAAGTTCAGGCATCCCCTTTGTAACGACAATAATCCGGCATTTGCCGCAGACCCCATTACCCCCGCAGTCTGCCCTGAGATCAACATGGTCAGAGAGTGCATCCATAAGGGTTTTACCAGCCTCAGCCATTACCTTTTTGCCTTCAGGCAGGATAGTTATCTCATGATATTCAGCCATTTTCCAACTCCAAAAGGTTATTTAAGATATCTACAATAGCTTTCTCATATAAACAGTGTCAATGGGAAATGATTTATTAACTGTGCATCGAATAGTGGTTTATTAAAGGGCTTTAATATCTATTCTTTCAATTGATCCTTCTGCCCTTCCATTCAACCGGTTTCTTTGAGCTTAAGGCAGCAAAGGTAAATAAAGAAAGAAAAAATATCAATACAGCAGGATAAAACAGGGCCGACCAGGCAGGAAAATTACCGATACGGCGTAGATGTATAAAGAGTTGAAGCACGCAAATGAGATAAATGAAACCTCCATAACAGATATCCATAATATTGCCATTAAACAGTGAAACCATGAAATAGACCGTGGCAGCAATCAGCCCTGATATCCAGGTAATGGCAATTGTCATGTTCAGCGGGTGAGTCTCATCTGCGCCAAGGGTAAAGGATTTTCGCCAGCCATTTATAAGGGAGCTGAAACCTTCGGGGTACATCCTTACATTGAGAACACCCTTTCCCCTGAAAAGAGTAAGAGGGATATTATATTTAATCAGTATGTCGCCCATAGAATAGTGTTCAAGCACCCGGTCTTTAACCGCCATATGGCCTCCAGTGCGGTAATAATCCCCTCTTGATATCACAAGGCATGGGCCAAAAAGACCCTTTGATTGGCGTTTACCTGAAAAGGATAAACAATACATACCTGCAAGCTGCATCAGATTAAAGATAGCAGAAAAGGCCTCATAGGGTTTTTTTATCCTGTGATAAGGGAATACTGAAATTACACCTGAGCCATCATAATTAGCCATAATCCTTTCAAGGCCATCCGGCTCCAAAAAGGTGTCGGCATCAAGAAAAATAAAGATATCACCCTTTGCTTGCTGCACCCCCTGATAACAGCTCCAGGGTTTTCCGCGCCATCCATTTTGAAGAGGGCCGGAATTTATGACATTCGCGCCATTTCCTTCTGCTATCAATTGTGTTCCATCAGTTGAGTTGTCATTAACCACAATGATTTGAAAGGGGAGAAGAGTCTGATTTTTTAATGATATCAGGAGCACCGGAAGGTTATTTTCTTCATTTCTGGCCGGGATAATAATGCTGATTTTGGGATTAAGGGCAGGGCTATTTTTTTTAGTCACCAGTGTGGGAAATCCATAAAACAGGAAAATGCCTGCAAATAAAGATAACACCACATAAAGCCACAGCAATAACATATCTATTTGGCCCTGCCTGAAAATTCTTCATCTATCATCTCTGCAACATTCTGTCCGCTGAGCACCACCATTGGCATGCCGCCGCCCGGGTTTACAGAGCCTCCGGTAAAATAAAGGTTTGTGTATTTAATACTTTTTTTCGGGCATTTCATGGCAAAATTCTTTTTTCTATCTGAGACCACACCATATATGGAGCCACCATTAGAGTAATAGCGCCTTTGGATATCCTCGGGTGTCCACATATCCTCTGTGATAATACTTTCCCTCAGCCCCGGAAGGGCGGTTCGTTCCATCTTTTCAAGTATCCTGTTTCTAAGGGCTATATAATCCTCTCTGGAAGGGTTCCCCTCCTTTTTCAGATGTGGGATATGGGGGAGTATCTTTATGTTGTCGCACCCCTCAGGGCAAACAGAGGCATCTGTTCGTGAAGGGGCGACCACATAGAGGGTGGGGTCTTCGGGTATTTTTCCTTTATCAAAAACAGTTCGGAAATGTTTCTCCTGATCCTTTGCAAAAAAGAAGTTGTGGTGTGCAAGCTGAGGGAATGGCCTGTTTGTCCCAAGATGAAGCACAAGGCCTGAACATGCAGGTTCAAATGGTTTCAATTTGTCCATGAAACCATCATCTTCTTTAAGAAGTTTTTCATAGGCAGGTATTACCTCCATGTTTGAAACAATAATATCAGAGGCATGAAATGAACCGTCAGCAAGTCTAATACCTGTAACACGGCCTTCATCCTTTATTACCTCTACAACCTCGGAGTTAAGGTTTATCTTCACCCCAAGCCCTTTTGCAAGGCGCTCCATGCCTTTAGCCAGGTTATACATGCCGCCCTTCACATACCAGAGGTCATACCTGAACTGGATGGTAGGCATGAGGTTCATGAATGCAGGGGAATTAAGTGCGGATGAGCCCACATATTTTATAAAGTAATCCATGATGTCGATGAGGTAGGGATTCTTTAAACGCCTTTTATTGCGTTTATGCATGCTTGTCCAGTAGTCTATCTTCAGCAGATTCTTAAGGTTGTAAAAGGATACAAAATCCTGTTTTGTATCAAGCCCATTTTCAAAATATCCCTTTTCTATCAGGTCATACTGTTCTGCTGAATACTCTAAATATTTAAAAAATCGTTTTTCAAGTTCAGGATCGCCGAGTTTTGTGAGCTCCCTTTTCATCTCAACAGGGTCCATGTGAAGGTCAACAACCGTGCCATCCTCAAAGAAATTTCTCCAGTGAGGTGTAACTGTTTCAATGGTTACATCCTCCTCCATGCGTCTGCCGGTCCGTGTCCAGAGGCGTCTGAAGTAATGGGGAAGGGTCAGAATAGATGGCCCCAGATCAAAAGAAAAGCCATCCTTTTTTAGGACATTTAGCTTGCCGCCCACTTTGTCGTTTTTTTCGAAAAGATGAATTGAATATCCCTTTTCTGCAAGGGATATTGCAGCAGATAGACCACCCAGACCTGCGCCTATTACAATAACCTTTTTACTGATGTTTGAAGCCATAATATTGAACCTTTCATTTATTTGAATTTGATGATTCCAATATTTTCATACCCCTTAAGGCCAGAGGATCAACCGGATTTACATCTAGGGCCTTCTTATAATATTCATATGCCCTGTTATGTTGTTTCTGGTGAAAGAATATATCACCTATAAATGCTAAACATGTGCTCCTGCCCCA
>CAZSZQ010000276.1:0-4087 GCA_964610475.1 uncultured Desulfatiglans sp. | reverse complement strand
GGATACAATGTAGTAAAAATTATACTTTTTTCCAAAAACGGAGAAAACATTAATAAAGAGTTATATCCTGTAAAAGAAGACAGCACCGGTGAAGAGGAAAAAACGGGCAAGTGAAAATATATGCTATCCTTTCGGCTTTAATCTGGCTTGCTGTCACGCTTTTAAGCCATGGTTGTTTCGGAACAAAGGGATTTTTTTATGATCTTCCGAATGGGCAGATGCCCTTTGGAATATTTTTAATTTTATATATTTTATCATTCATTTTTTATCTCATTATCATAACTAAAATCACAAGGCTGCCTGCATGCAGGCATAATATATTTATCGTTATTGCAGGGACTGTTGTCTTTCGCCTGATCCTTTTACCCAGCATACCAATCCATGAAAATGACATTTACCGGTATATTTGGGACGGGAGAGTATTTAACGCAGGAATCAATCCTTATAAATATGCTCCCATACAGGCCATTGTTAAGCCAGCCTCACCAGAGCGGCAAGCTGATTTTGAAAAACTCAGATCATTAAGGGATGAAGACCCTAAAACCTACAGACGGATAAGTTTCAAGGATATACCAACAATATATCCACCCCTTGCTCAGGCATTTTTTGCCCTTTCAACCCTGTTAGCTCCCGATTCTGTTATTGTAATGAAGTTATTGTCTGTCCTGTTTGATCTGGGAGTCGTCTTCTTTTTGTATATAATCCTGAAAATTAATAAACAGAATCCTCTGTATATTGTCATATATGCATGGAATCCTCTTGTTTTGAAGGAATTTGCCAATTCAGGCCATTGTGATGCAATAGCCATCTGCTGTGTTACAGCAGCGGTCTATTTGATATTAAAGGGAAAATACACTTTATCGGCTGTCAGCCTTGGGCTTGGGGTGTTATCAAAGATTTATCCTCTTATTTTTATTCCATTTTTATTGCTTAAAAAACAATACATATCTTTTTTAACCTCTCTTTTAGTGATTTTTACCGGATATCTTCCCTTTGTTATATGGGGGCATACAGATCATATGTCAGTGTTTTCAGGTCTTGGCACCTACACAAGGGAATGGACTAATAACGGGTTTATCTATAGCCTGATCCACCCTCTGGTTTCACATTTCAGTGAACGTCCGATAATGATATCAAAAATCATATGTGGCACTATGTTTCTTTTGATTTGGATATCTGTTTTTATAAACAGGCAGGATCTGGTAAAAAAAATGTTCTGGGTTGTAACAGCAATATTTCTGCTTTCTCCTTCTGGCTTTCCATGGTATTTCTGCTGGGTAATTCCGTTTTTATGTATTTACAGGAGTTACAGCCTGATAATCCTCTCAGGTCTTTTGATATTGTATTATTTTGCTTTCACGAGAGATTTTGGCACATTTGCTGCCGGAGGTTATGAAATTGATAACCTGCTTCTGATACAATATATTCCATTTTATCTGATTCTGTTGTTTGAATGGTATAAAAGACATGCTTTATTGCACCAAAACTATCCTGAAGTATCATAAGAAGAATGCCATTTCAAGAACAGGAAGAATGACAAGCGCCCTATGAAATAGCTCTGTACAATAACACATCACTCCGGGACCTGCTATGTATAAAGAGAAAAAAATATCAGTAATAATTCCCGCATTAAATGAAGAAAAAGCCATATCACATGTTATAAATGATCTTCCCAGGGATATTGTTGACAAAATCATTGTTGTTGATAATGGAAGCAGCGATAACACCTCTTCTATGGCAGAAAAGGCAGGCGCGGTTGTTGTTAGGGAAGAGTTAAAGGGCTATGGCGCCGCCTGCCAGAGAGGTATATTGATTTCCGAACCCTCAGATATAATAGTCATTTTAGATGCAGACCATAGCGATTATCCTGACAGGATCAGTAAGTTGCTTGATCCGATCGTGGATCATGGTTTTGATATGGTGCTGGGCTCAAGGACAATGGGAAATGCAGAGAAAGGCTCTCTGACCCTGCCGCAGGTTTTTGGTAACAGGCTCGCCACATTTTTAATATCCCTTGTAACAGGTTATAAGTATACGGATATGGGGCCTTTGAGGGCAATCAGAACCGAAAAACTTAAAGCACTGGATATGACAGATAAAAACTTCGGCTGGAATGTAGAGATGCAGATAAAAGCTGTAAAGCAAAGATTAAAAATTTTAGAAGTGCCTGTTGATTACCGAAACCGTATCGGAAAATCAAAAATAAGCGGCACTCTATCCGGGGTTATAAAGGCAGGGGCCAAGATACTCTATTCTGTCTTCAGGTATGCAAAGTAAGCACAGGCAACATTACTTACATTATAGTAATGCGCAAGCAGAGGACATTTTTTTAACCCGGATTCCGATATCATATTTGTTGTAAACCATCAGTAAAACAATGTAAAACATTTCTAAAAAACAGTAATATATTACATACTTTTTTGGTAACGTTTTACATACTCGCGTTATTCCCTGAAATCCATACCTTTTTAGTGCATAGGGCCATCAATGTAACATGTTGTTTTTTAGAGGTAATTACTATTTTTTATTTTTTATTTTTTAGGAGTATTTACTTGGCATTGCTCTTGCTCTACTACACGTCAAAGCTGAATGTTATGTTTTTAAAAAAGGAAATAAAAAGGAGTTTGTCATGAAAAAATTAATATTATTTTTAATATTATTTATATTGTTGTGGAGCGGTGCTGCTTTTTCTGTACCCGATTTACAGTTAGATATTGAAGGCGGCATATATGATCCGGTTACTGAGACTGTAATACCATCTGTCGGGTCAGGTGGGACACAAACTCTTTATGCCCTTTTAGGGGACTCCTCATTGCTGGGGAATGACTTTTTTATCTCAGCAGCTGTAATTACTCCGGGGATTGATTTAGGTTCATTTGTTTTTAATGGGCAAAATGTTAACATAACATCCGATATGGTATATGGCACTCCTTATGACCTGTCATCACATGGAATTTTTGATACCTATTATAAAGAGTTTATATTTTCTTTTAACCCCGATAATAAAGCAGCGGTGTATAATGTAGAAGATAATCCTGGCGGTCCTGATAGCTCGGGTACTGGATTATATTATGAAGCATTTTCAGTTGACACCACCAATTTGGATCCCTCTGCAATTATACATTTTGATCTCTATACTTATGTTACCAATGCGAATAATGGAAAGACGAAGATATCTTTTGCTCCCTTCTCACATGATGCACAGATGGGAGGAGCCGCTGTCCCTGAACCATCAACAATGATTCTTCTTGGCTCAGGTTTGATTGTACTTTCAAGTTTAAGAAGAAAATTTAAAAAATAATAATTTGATCTGATCAATCAAAAAAAACCGGTAAAAGCAGGGTCCCTTGGACCCTGCTTTTACTTTTTTACGGTTTTATTCTCTTACCGGCCTGCCCTCAATATATCCCCTGTAGCCCTGGGTCTCCATCTGAAACCTTGGCCCATCCGCATCCGCCCATTTAAAGCCATAGATCTCAGGATTGTATTGCTTCATTACATCCCAGAGATTATGTATGGCATCTCTGAATTCCTCTTCTTTAAATGGCGGTCCCTGGAAAATCATCATCTTGCATGGCTTAAGGTCAATTATATCAAAACCTTCCGGAATCTTCACTGAATATTCAACCGGCACCTCCACGCCCATGACATATTGCGATGTCCCTTTTTTTATCATATTTTGAGGAAGCCATGCGCCAATCGGTTCATATAAGGCATCTTTAATGCTTACCAGGATACCCCATATATCGCAACCCACCTCTTCACAATATTCAAAATACTCCTTTGCCTTAACCCCCCTTTTTATAATCATCTTCCTGGCAGGCCTTTCAACCACCTGTACAAAAACCGCTACTGTTTTACACCCTGTTTTCTCATTTTTCATAAAAATCTCCTCTTTTTCAGGTTTATATTGGGAGGCGTCCATTACGCGATAAGGGATAAACAATTTTACAGGCGGGGTATTTTTTTTATACTCCTTTGGGGAGATACCGAACTGCCTTGAAAATGCACGGGTAAACCCCTCATGGGAATCAAAAACAAAATCAAGGGCCACATCAATCACCTTTGATTTTTCATCCCTGAGCTT
>CAZSZQ010000275.1:0-4137 GCA_964610475.1 uncultured Desulfatiglans sp. | reverse complement strand
AGAACAATGCTGCGTTTAAGACCTTTTTCTGGGCAAATGAGGCGGAAAAGGTACACGGCAGCTTTTATGAAAAGGCGGTAAAGTCCCTTGAGAAGGGAAGTGACCTTGAGCTTAAGGATATCTATGTCTGTTCAGTATGCGGATTTACAGTAGAAGGCAATCCCCCGGAAAAATGCCCGACCTGCGGTCAGCCAAAGGAAAAGTTTGAACTGGTCAAATAGAATTGATATGTCACCATCAAAAGCATGTCTGTATGCAGACATGCAAAAGGAGCGTGACAGGATAGGTGTATGGGGATTCGGCAATGTATCCAGGGATGTTGTTCTGAGCCTTGTTGAGGAATGTCTCTAGGGGAGGAGATAGTTTTTTACAGCAGGCCTAAGGAAGGCTTTGCCAACAAGGCAAAGGCATGGATAAAAGACCTTAACGCAAACAGCATCCGCCATCCCGGATTAAAAGGCACAAACAGCCTGGATGATATAGATATTTTATAATCACATCAAGGGTATAATTTTCAATATCTGGTTCCAGGGCTTTCCGGCCGGTGATTCCTCCACTATTCATATCCATTTGGATTGAGAGACTGCCATTTCCAGGTATCCTTGCACATCTCGTCAATCCCCTTTCGGGCAACCCAGTTCAGCTCCTTTTTTGCAAGAGAGGAATCAGCATAACATTCGGCTATGTCCCCCGGTCTTCGGGCAGTTATCTGATATGGTATATCTCTTCCTGATGCCTTGGTGAATGCCTCTATCATTTCAAGAACACTGTAACCCCTGCCTGTACCCAGATTATATACCTTGACGCCTGTTTTAGATTTTATCTTTTCTATGGCCCTGACATGGCCAAGTGCAAGATCTACAACATGGATATAATCCCTCACCCCTGTGCCGTCATGGGTCGGGTAATCATTACCGAACACCGACAGGATCTTTAATCTTCCAATAGCTACCTGCGAGATATAGGGGAGCAGATTATTGGGTATGCCATTCGGATCTTCACCTATTTGTCCGCTTGAATGAGCGCCGACAGGGTTGAAATACCGAAGCAGAATAACATCCCAGGAGTTATCCGATGCATACAGGTCTCGCAGGATCTCTTCAATAAACAGTTTTGACCTGCCATAGGGGTTGGTGGCTGAAAGGGGGAAGTCTTCGGTTATCGGCACGCTGTGAGGGTCGCCATAGACCGTGGCGGATGAGCTGAATGCTATCTTTTTTACATTAAATTCTCTCATCACCTCACAAAGGCAAAGCGTCCCGTTTATATTGTTACTGTAATATTCAAGGGGCTTTTGGGTTGATTCACCAACTGCCTTGAGCCCGGCAAAATGTATTACTGCATCTATTGAATTATTGTTGAAAATATCCGAAAGCATATGTTTATCACGCAGATCTGCCCTGTAAAAACGGAAATCCTTTCCTGTTATTTCACGAATCCTTCTTAAGGATTCCTCCTTACTGTTGGACAGATTATCTATAACGACAACATCATGGCCGGCATTTAAAAGTTCAACCATTGTATGGCTGCCTATATACCCTGCTCCACCGGTTACAAATATTTTCATATTTTGACTCCCAACTCGATTATTGTTTGCCGACTTTAGTCCATGAACCTGTACTAGTCAACTCGAAAGGTCTTTTACCTGACCAGATACACAACTCTGATCACATAAGTATTTTTTCTACCTGGTTTTTTAAAAAGCATCTGTGTCCAAGAGAAATTGTGCCCTGTAACAGCTGGAATTATCTGCCGTACCTGGTTTTTGTTGCGCCCCGGATCAATTTTGTCTGATCGGATGTGGGGGCGTATAAGCCTTCCCTCCAGAAACTCATGCCAAAGGAATAGCCAGGGATACCACCTGTTACAATAATACGGATATCCTCTTCCCTGTCCATGATCGGTAGCCTTCCTCCCGGCTTAAGTGCCTCTTTAAAAACAGGGACACGATCAAGAGGGATCTCTCCTGAATCGATTCTGGGCTGAATGTTCGCAATCTCCCCTTGGGTCAGCTCTTCATAGGGGATGGTAGCACGCTCATACAGGAGTTTCTGCAGGCTCGCACGATTATGCCCCTGTCTGTTTAACTCCACAGCAAGTACAGGTTCAAAAAACAGGATATACTTCATAGGGCCGGGATTGGAGCTTCCCCTTTTCCAGGCCGCCATGCCCGAGCGGGCCTCCATCATCATGCGGACGGAGTTATTCAGTATATCCTCTGTTGTCCATGTTGCAACAGCCCCTCCTCCCAGGAGATGACTTGATGCGCCCATAACTGAGGAGACGGTCACACAGCTGTCTTCGGCCTTGAAACCCTGTGTAACGTGGAAAGGCGGCCACGGGCTATAATCCTGGCTTTCTGCAAAGACATAAAACTGTTGTGACGGCCTGCCAACAAGCGCCATATCGTTTACACCGGGCCATAGGCGTCCGATATTGATCATGGAAAGCCTGACGGCGCGGCCTATTGTGCTGTTGGCCTGCCACCCATAACCCAGAAAGCCTATGCCTGAATTGATATTGAGCTCTTTTGCAATCGGCCCTGTAACCATTATGGCAAAGTTAAAGGAACCGGTTGAGGTAAGGACATGAAGGTCATCGTATGCGGGATCAGTAATACATTCCATTGCCGCAATTATCACAGGTAAATATTCAGGTCTTGCCCCGGCCATTACAGCGTTGATTGCAATCTTTTTAATGGTGGCAACACCGTTCTTGGGAGCCACAGTCCCGATGATCTCATCAGGAGAACGGCTAGTACCCGCAAGCATTACATCTACTGCCTCCTTTGTTGGAGGAACCAATGGCAGGCCATCTCCCCACTGCCTGCCAAGGTAGATATCATTAAATTTTTCCACAGCAAGCGGATAGGAGTGAGAGGAGATAGTAACAGGGCCAAGATCCTCCTTTTCCGGTTCAATACTCGCTTCCAAAATTGTCAAAGGCCGTTTCAGTCCATCGATAAGTTCATCTATAACCGCCCTTGCAACAGGAATGATCTCCGCATCGCTGCCCCTGAGCCTGTAATAATCGGCTGCCTTTACTGTTACTATGCGCGCCCTGGGCATGCCAACATCCTCTGCAGCGGATTCCGCATCATGAACAAAGTTGTCAGTGCATACATAAACCCCGGGCTTTCCTAGTTTTTCAAGCCTGTAATAGCCGGACACGCCGGCCCATGTGCAGGAGCCTCAGTCTCCCACACCGTAAAGAAAGGCATCCACCTCTTTTGCCATCTTTGCTGCAAGCTTATCACCAAGGTCAAATGAACCGGAGTAGCGCAACACAGTGGTGTTAGGCAGCTTTTCTTTGAGCACCTGCTCAACGGAGTTCCAGAAGTGCAACCCTCCCGGCTTTTCGTTCCAGTAATGACCGATCTTTTTCCCCTTGAGATCAGAGATCCTGGCGCTGGGAGGTGAAATAGGAGGGAGTGTAATTTCACCGCGCGGATTGAGAACCGTAAGTGTGACCTCTGATGCAACTGATAGAGAGTTAACCGGCTGAAAGGGGGAAAATAGACTCGCTAGAATCATTACGGGTGGAATTAATATGCTGTTTTTTTTCATGGCAGGCTCCTCCTGGTATTGAATTGAGGTTTTATAATTTTTTTAACCCATTGAGTGCATGATCCAGACACTAAGACTGTGTCTCAAGATACCTCCTGATGTTGTCTATTTTTTCTCTCAATATGGGAAATCTCGTCCATGTATCCACCTCACAGGAGGGATACTCATCACAGTGCGCACAGGTGAGACCCTGCCTTTTACCCGCACATTCTCTGATTGGGCAGGTCCTGCAATAGCTGCCCAGTTTTTCACTATTCGACTTACAGCCTCCGCAGCCTTCAGGGTATTCATGTTCCGGACATGAACTCTGACACCTGATGCCGCAAAAGGCCATGCGGCTGAAATCTTCAGGTGAATAAGCAGGGATATCGGAAGGTTTTGAGGCTGACGCGGAGGTTGAGGGTACAGATATCTCGCTGGCGGGAGTACCGGATGGGTTACCGATTGATCCGGCAGTCGGTTTTTGATCAGTGCTGCATCCGGCAAAAAGGCCTGTCAGCACTAAAAACCTCACAAAGTCGCGTCTGCATAACCCCTGTATACATTGTCTGTTACAGCAATTGCTTTCTAT
>CAZSZQ010000274.1:2626-4162 GCA_964610475.1 uncultured Desulfatiglans sp. | reverse complement strand
TCGCCGGTTTTGACTTCAGTAATTCGCCGATATCTTTTGAGCAGGCTGACCTGAATGGACGTTTTATGATTCAGCGTACCAGCGCCGGTACCCAGGGAGTGGTCCGTTGCTCGCGGGCGACCACTCTTCTCGCCAGCAGTTTTTGCTGTGCAGCGGCTACAGTGCGTTATGTCCAGCGGCAAGCCCCTTTACATGTTACCTTTGTGGTAACTGGCTGGGGAAAGAATGGGCGTGGGGACGAAGATATGGCCTGTGCGGATTATCTGGAATCTCTATTGCGTGGGGAAAAACCTGAAAGCGTATCGTTTCTGCAGCGAGTATATGCTTCTCCAGCGGGGCTGGTGTTCGCTGACCCAACGCGGCCGGAGTTTCCTGAGACGGATTTGAAGTACTGTACTCAAGTTGATCGGTTTGACTTTGCTATGCTGGTCCAGCGACGTGATGGGCTTTTACTCATGCAGAAGGTCAGATAAACCAGACGGCGCAACTCGACAAACGCATGTAACTAATATGGGCAATTGACAGGTAAAAGATTTTCACAAAATTTTAAATAGATCAGCGGAGTTGGTTTTCCTCCCTTTAAAGGAATAAAAAATCCCCTTTACAAATTGCCATTTGGGAATTATTATATTGCCATATGGTAACTGAAATGGCAGGGTATTATGAATATTGCTTATATTGATATAAAAACACAGAACACGACCCAGCTCATATCACGGATAAAAAAGGGTTTGCCCCTTAATAATTTCATTCAGTTGTGCAGTGATCTGGGTGTCCCGGAAAAAGAGCTTTGCAGGATACTTAAAATACCGCCTAGCACACTTGCTAGGCGTAAGAAGAGCGGGCAGCTCTCCTTTGAGGAATCGGAGCGTGTCATTCGTATAAGCAGGTTGTATGACAGGGCACTTGATGTGTTCAAGGACCCTGAACTCAGCAGCAGCTGGTTCAAAGAGCCTTCCTGGGCACTTGGAAATATACCTCCCCTGGAATATGCGGATACTGAACTTGGGGCCAAGGAGGTTGAAGACCTCCTGGGCAGGATAGAGAACGGGGTATTTTCGTGATTCTTGTCTGGCGAATTGTAAGCGCCCAATATCAGGAGAGTGCATTTACAGGCGATGGCGCAAAAACATATGGCGGCAGATGGAACAGTAAAGGTGTGCCAATAATATACACCGCAGATAGCCTGGCCCTTGCATCCATAGAAATCCTTGTAAACCTTCCATCTGTAAAACTCTTAGATAACTATTTGAGAGTACCTGTGCATTTTAAGGAAAACCTTGTACAGGTACTTCCATTCACTGACCTTCCTTTAGACTGGAACTCCAGACCTGTTTCACAATCCACACAAATACTGGGGGATAAATGGTTTAAGGAACAGCGTTCGGCAGTGCTCAAAGTACCAAGCGTGGTAGTGCCTGAAGAGTATATTTATCTTTTAAACCCGGCACATCCGGATTTTGCAAGGATTGAAATTGGAACCCCGGTTGCATATCATTTTGACTCAAGACTTATAAAAAAGAGTTGAAAGCTCAA
>CAZSZQ010000274.1:0-2526 GCA_964610475.1 uncultured Desulfatiglans sp. | reverse complement strand
CCCCGGTTGCATATCATTTTGACTCAAGACTTATAAAAAAGAGTTGAAAGCTCAAGGCTCAAAGCTGAAAGCTGAAAGGGAAGACATAAAAAAGAGCTGATGGCTCAAAGTTGTAAGCTGAAAGGGATCGGTTATCCGTGTTCATTAAACCAGACCCCTTTTTACAAACACTTTAGACAATTTCTCGTTCAGCTTTATCTTCAACCTCAAACGCATTAAAAGTTCCTTTACGGAAGCCGAACCATGCCGAAGCTATACCGGCAAAGGTTAGACCCGACAGAATAAAAAACAGTATCCTCGGTGAGGAATCCATTATTCGAGGGGTTACCGTGGCCAATCCCGCGGCGAGAAACCGTGCGAATGCGATGATAGCGCCCTGGGCAGTAGTACGCAACAGCGTGGGAAAAGACTCCTGGGTCCAGACTTTCATAATCGACTCGAAAGCGAAAGCGATTCCAAAAAAGCCGAATATACCGCCTATAATAAGAACAATTGTCGATATACCAAAAACGGCAGGAAGCAGGAACATCATCAGCAGGGATGCTGCACCGAATTGAAAAAATTTAAACCGCAAGGGAGTGTCTGCTATTTTCATAAACCAGTAACTCCAGAGACACCCGAGTGAAAGGTTTATAAAGGTAACCGTGGAGGCAAACCGGACACTCTGGCCTACAACGTTGACCCAAAGGTATGTGAAAAACTGACTGAAAGTATTGGCCCCAAGGTTGGTGAGTGAATAGAAAAGGAGCAGTGAGATGAAGGGCACTATGTATGGCGCTTTCAGGAGATCCTTTATTTTTGCCCGTTTTGCCTGGATTGTGTCTTCGCCGGCAAGCCTCTCTGAACGGGCGGTTTTCCATTTGCCTGACTCGGGGATTCCGATACGTAGAATCATGGTAATCAGCGCCAGAAATCCAAATTGACCATACATTATCTGACCGCTCAGTCGCCCGAAGTCATCACTTACTATAGCCGAACAACCCAGTGCTGCCAGGACTCCCAGTGCCCACATAATCTGGCTGAATCCAAGAAGTTTTCCGCGATTCTTTTCGGTAGCCACCTCAGCAATGGCGGATAGTGAAACGGGCAAATCGGCACCTGTTCCCAGCCCGACAAGAATGGTGCCGGTGAACAATCCATAGAAAGAAATCATCAATGTCAACATGGCCGAACCAATCACGATCATAGCCATTGTAACGATAAAAACTGAACGGCGGCCATATTTGTCACCGAGCCTGCCGCCCAGAAGCGCACCGATGGCGATGCAATAAGTTAAAGCGCCGGACAGGATACCTATCTGATCAGGGGATAATCCTATAGAGTGCTGATATATTACCAGTGCTATACCCGAACTAACCATGGCACAGGCATCAATATAGGATGCCATTCCACAGACAATAGCTGTCCACCATGGGCTTACTGTACGTTCATCAGAGGAAACAGCGGTCATATTTTTATCTCCTTCAACATCAAAAAATCGTTCAATATTGTATTAAGTGATCAGTTATCAATTAAACCTGTTAAATTCTGCTTAGCAGCAAGCTGTGCGAATTTAGCAGGGTAAAGGCTTCAATAATCTTAAGATGCTTCCGCTTTTCCGGAGGCAGCTATTGCTGCTTCAGCCCGTTCTTTATTTTCCCTGGCATATCTTGCTGCATCCTTGTCAGTAATCTTGTAGAAGAACAGCATTAACATGGCGGCAAGCAGACAAAATGCCGCAGAAAACAGACCAAACATCATCATGAATTTTTCGATGAATTCGGGTGTTTGTTGCATGTTCGGCTGATAACCGATCTTCCCAAGGATCAGCATGGGTACGGAGCCGCCGATCAGCAAACCGATCTTGAAAGGTATATTCATCATGCCATTGGCAACTGAGCGGTTATCCTTGCCTGTCTTATGTAAATGGTACTCGCCTGTATCTATTGTATAATTGGCATTAAAACCAAAATATATATACATTGATATAGAGAAAAGACTGTGGAAAACTATATAGGTAACAGCAGATGTCTGTGCAAAAAAGTAAACCAGGACCAGTGACAGGCACTGGCCAAGAAGCCCGATAACCATAGCATGCTTTTTGCCAAGCATAACACCGATTTTGGGACCTATAAATGACCCCGCAACACTGACCATTGTTCCGATTGACATAGAATATGTCATCAGCATTACGTTACCCAGCACATAGGTAAAATAATGGACAGCAAGGGTCATTATTGTGTACTGGGCAATATAAGAGGCAGACATAACCAGGATCAGGATTAGCAACTGGTCATTTGTGAATACTGATTTGATCATATCAACAATCTTTACGCGAGTGCCGACATTAAACGGGGAGGCTTCTTCATATTTTCTGGCAGATTTGGCAAGAAAATGACAGCCAAATATATAGGGAAGAACACATACTATACCCATAACAAAGTACGCATAATTGCTGCCGATAAGAGGGGTAAGGACTTTGTTGATTATGGGGACAAGGGATATGCTGCCAATTAATGTTGCAATTGTAACACCCTGTGTGCCTCT
>CAZSZQ010000273.1:0-4164 GCA_964610475.1 uncultured Desulfatiglans sp. | reverse complement strand
TCAATGCCTCTTCAACCCCGTATTCATCATAGGGGTTCATAACCCATTTGATATCATTTTCAGCAATGGATTTCCCGTCCTGCGCAATCTTGATCTGGGTTTCAGTATCGGGTACCTGTTTTATGCATACAATAATATTCACTTTGATCCTCCTTTATTGTTACTATTATATAAAACCTTACACTAATAAAAAATAATGATCTTATACTCTGAACAATCGCATTTAATATCCAATTGTCAGTTCATGAACAAATCATATAACACTATCATTTTATTATTGAAATACAGAATTTATTCACTAGCACGCCACACAAGAAAGTGTCAAGAATAAATGCCCGCTGTCAATATATAAAAATGTTATACGATTTCAATTTTTATAATTCTCTATGATTTAAAGTAATTTAATTAACCTATAAATCTTTTTTCTTTCCCGGACAGAACTTTATTTAGGCCTGCTTTTAGCAGCCCTGATGCTTATCTCTGACTGTGCGGCGGCCAGCCTTGCTACCGGCACCCTGAAGGGTGAACAGCTTACATAGTCCATTCCTGCCCTGTTGCAGAAATCGATCGAGGCAGGGTCTCCCCCATGTTCTCCGCAGATGCCCACCTTGAGGTTCCTGTTTGTTGATCTGCCTTTTGCAATGCCAATTTCAATAAGCTGGCCGATTCCTTCCTGATCCAGTGTACGGAACGGGTCATCCTTCAATATTTTTTTCTCAAGGTATTCTCCGATAAAGGCGCCTACATCATCACGGCTGAAGCCGAAACTCATCTGGGTAAGATCGTTTGTCCCAAAGGAAAAGAACTCTGCAACCTGGGCCATTTTATCCGCCATGAGAGATGCCCTTGGTATCTCGATCATGGTGCCAAGCCTGTAATCCAGCCTTTTCAGCTTTAATTTTGCAATGACCTCTTTGTGAACCCTTTCGAAAATCTTCTTCTGCTCTTTAAGCTCATTTACATCGCATGTAACAGGTATCATTATTTCGGGCATGGTCTTTTTCTGTGTTTTGCTCAACTCTCCGGCAGCTTCCATTATGGCCCTGACCTGCATCTCTGTAACCTCCGGATATGTTATCCCGAGCCTTACCCCCCGGTGACCCATCATCGGGTTACTCTCATGCAGAAGCTCCTCGCGTTTTTTCACCTCTCCCAGGCTGATACCCAGAGCCTTTGCCATCTCCTTCTGCTTTATATTGTCATCAGGGATAAATTCATTAAGGGGCGGATCAAGAAGCCGGAAGACTACAGGACGTCCGTTCATTACCTCCATGGTAGCCTTTACAGAACGCTTCATATGCAGGAAAAGCTTATTAAGGGCACCTATTCTTTCTTCCAGTGTCTTGCTCATAATTAGCTTTCTGAGCAGGTAAAGAGGTTCATCGCTGTTTTCACCATAAAACATGTGCTCTGTCCTGAAGAGGCCTATCCCCTCGGCACCGAATTCAAGTGCATTCTTTGCATCCTTTGGGGTATCCGCATTTGCCCTTACTCCCAGCCTCCGGTATTTATCAACAAGCTTCATGAACTTTTGAAAACCGGGGTTTTCGGTTGCATCGATCATCTTCAATTCACCCTCGTAAACAACCCCTTTTGAGCCGTTCAGGGTAACCACATCCCCCTTCCTAAGGGTCTTTCCATCTACTGACATTGTTCCGGCTTTCGGGTTTACGCTGATCATGCCGGCGCCTACAATGCAGCATTTGCCCCAGCCCCTTGCAACAAGAGCGGCATGGCTGGTCATACCGCCGCGGGATGTAAGGATACCGCTTGCAGCCCTCATACCTGAAACATCTTCCGGGCTTGTCTCCTCACGGACAAGGATTGCTTTTTTCCCTTTTTTAGCCATCTCACAGGCGTCATCAGCCGTAAAAACTATATGTCCGAATGCGCCTCCAGGTCCGGCAGGAAGGCCTTTTGCAATGGATTTAGCCTTATTTTCCGACGCAGGGTCAATGATAGGATGCAATAACTCTTCGAGCTGCTCAGGGACTACCCTCATAACCGCTGTTTGTTCTGTGATAAGTTTTTCCTTCAGCATTGACATGGCCATTTTAAGGGCTGCAGTGCCGGTACGCTTTCCTGTTCTTGTCTGAAGCATGAAAAGAGTACCTTCCTGTATTGTAAACTCAATATCCTGCATGTCCCTGAAGTGCTTTTCCAGTTTTCGCTGTATATCAAAAAGTTCTTTATATAATCTGGGCATGGCCTTTTCTAGGGAGACCATATGACGGTTTTGATCAATCTTGGTTGCTTCATTGATGGGGTTGGGGGTTCTTATCCCCGCCACAACATCCTCTCCCTGGGCATTGGGGAGCCATTCGCCATAGAACCTGTTCTCTCCTGTGGCCGGATTTCTGGTAAATGCAACACCCGTTGCAGAGGTTTCACCCATGTTTCCGAAGACCATTGCCTGGACATTTGTTGCAGTGCCCCAGTCATCAGGTATGCCTTCAATCCTCCGGTAGGCAACTGCCCTTTTACCATTCCAGCTCTTAAATACGGCGGCTATGCTGCCCCAGAGCTGTTCCATGGGGTCATCGGGGAATGGCACGCCAAGCATCTTTTTTATCTTTTTTTTGTATTCATCGCACAGGTTTTTAAGGTCATCCACATTAAGGTCAACATCATTTTTATAATGCTTTTTCTTTTTGAGCTCTTCCATTATGACTTCGAGCTGTACACGGATACCCTTTCCCTCTTCAGGTTCAATACCCTCTGCTTTTTCCATGACCACATCTGAATACATGGTGATGAGCCTTCTGTAGGAATCATAAACGAAACGGGCATTACCGGTTTTTTTGATAAGACCTGGGATTGTTTTTGTGCATAAACCTATATTAAGCACGGTTTCCATCATACCCGGCATAGATTTGCGGGCACCTGATCTGGATGAAAGCAGGAGGGGGTTGTCCGGGCTGCCGAATCCGCTACCCATCTCTTTTTCAATAAGCGTTAGCGCCTTTTGGACCTCCTTTTTCATGCCTGGAGGAAAGCTGCCCCCGTTTTTAAAAAAATCATTACAGCATTCCGTTGTAATGGTAAAACCCGGCGGCACAGGGATGCCGATCCTGCTCATCTCAGCCAGGTTGGCGCCCTTACCGCCAAGCATATTTTTCATGTCAGCATTTCCGCTGGTCTTTTCTTTCCCAAAGTTATATACATACTTCTTCATAGCGATCTCCTCTGTTTCTGAATTATGTAGTTCAAAATTTTATTATTAATGTTGAAGCTTGAATAACGTGGCTATTATATTATCAATTAATTATTTTTCAAGTTCTAAAGTTCCTTTATATTATCAGACAAAGGGGATAAAAATATAATCCGCAAGTAGGATATTGTATGAACTCAAATAAGAGCAAAATTATATACCTTGATCATAACGCGACCACGCCTGTAGACAAAGAGGCTATCGGGATAATGAGACGGTATATGGAGACGGAGTTCGGGAACCCGTCAAGCGGATATGCCCTTGGAGTAAGTGCCCGGGAGGCCGTTGAAAATGCGCGGCAGGAGGTTTCCTGTCTTATAGGATGTAAAAAAGATGAACTGATCTTCACATCAGGGGGCAGCGAGTCAAACAATATGGTGCTTAAGGGGATAACAGAGCTGAACAATCTAAAGGGAAAACACATCATAACAAGCGCCATTGAACATCCTGCCATTATCAACCCCGCCCTTTATCTCATGGATCTGGGCGCAGATATTACATTCCTGCCTGTTGACAGATATGGCATAGTTAATCCGGATGATGTTAAAACATCTATAAAACCCGGGACAGTTCTTATATCCATAATGCTGGCAAACAATGAAACCGGGACTCTGCAACCCATTAAGGAAATCTCTGAGATAGCAGGAGAGCATTCCGTCCCGTTTCACACGGATGCGGCCCAGGCCGTTGGGAAGATCAGGGTTGATGTAGATGAACTTGGTGTGGATTTCATGACCATTGCAGGGCATAAATTATACGGACCAAAGGGTATTGGCGCCCTTTATATCAGGAAAGGTATGATGCTTACGCCCCTTATACACGGTGCAGGTCAGGAGATGGGGAAACGCGCCGGGACAGAAAATGTGACCCTTGCGGCTGGCCTAGGCGCTGCATGCAGGACAGCAGGGGAAAGATTATATGAGGATATGCGCACTGTAAAAGATTTAAGGGAT
>CAZSZQ010000272.1:0-4232 GCA_964610475.1 uncultured Desulfatiglans sp. | reverse complement strand
CACATCAACCGTTTTATTCGGTTCAGGTATTGTTCTGATAATCTCTGCCAATTTTGTTTCCTTTCTATAATCCTTTAATATTTGTTATATGATTGCACATTAAATGGCCGGATATTTTAGAGGTTATTAATTTTCTTAAATAACTATGAAATATCAATCAGGTTTTCCACTTATTCCAATATGCAATACATTATTTTTAAAACTCTAAATATAAACCATAAAAGTCTAGCCCAGAGGATACATAAAATCAATATCATAAATTGGTTTTTTAATAAACTATATGCTTTTAATATGATTAAAGTTTGTAACTCAAGGTGTCGATGATTTTTCAAAATAACTATCGTTATTTTTCAGCCGTTTATTTTTATATCTCATTGCATAAAGGCAATTTGAGAGTATTATATGATTTAAGGATGCCAATATGTCAAATAAAGTTAATGCCTTATCAGTTATTAAAGATACATTGAACAGTTATGATTCAAATAACCAGGTTGAAATTGCCGCCCAGCTTTTTCTTGATTATTGTGTCTATCAGGACCAGTGTGAGAATACAAAGCGTCTGACACCCCTGATAAACACTGTAGCCGAGGCCTTGACAAAGAACCTGAAGAATGAAGACGGCCTCAGGCTAGGGATCAAGGCTGTCAAGATGTATCTTCAGATCCCTACAGTTGAGTACTATGGTGAAACGCTTGTGCGCCTTTCTTTTCTTGACAGGCAATCTGTTGACGAAATGCTGACAATAAAACCAAAAGACAAGGTATTCGGGACATTTTTAATGGAACAGGGATTAATTACGGAAGAGCAGAGGGATATAGCAGTAATAGCCCAGAAAAGGCTGTTTACTATCCAGGATGTCCATACCCGTATTGTTAACCCCGGTCAAAAAGATGAAGAAGCACAAATAATCGAGAGTTTAAAGGATATATTACATCATTTTATTACATCAACCACAGAACTGGAGGATGACCTCAATCAGTCAAACATTAAAAGTATTCCTAATGCATTGCAGAGGCTTGAAAATATTATTACAGAAACTGAAAAACAGACAAACTCTGTCCTGGAAATCGTTGACAACTTTTTTATGCTTGAGGAAGAAATGAGGACAAACCTTCTTCAGATAAAAGAAAACTGTGACTCATCCAACAAAATGATTAATGGTAATATTGAAGCCATCATGGAAAAACTCGATCTCATAAACAAATTAAGCCTTGACCTGAACAGTACGCAACAGATACAGGACAGGATCGGACAGCAACTGCAAAAAATAATACCAACTATCCGGACTTTTCAGGATCAGATAACAAAAATTGCACAGAAATTGAATTTGAACTGGCAGAAGGAAGAAAAAGAAGAGATCAATCCTGAAATGAATGGTTATGAAAGCGGTGAAGTTGAAAACCGTATCAAACAGGATGATATTGATGACCTGCTTTCAAGCCTGGGGCTGTAATAGCTCAAAGGTGAAAGGTAATAGATATAAAAAAACCTAAATGGTTTAAGGTTTGCGGAACAGGGTAAATAATCCTTGTGAAAAAAAATATGAATATTGGCTGAATATCAGGCATTATTCCGTAGAGACGGGTTTTATCCGCCGTCGCCATATGGCTATGGCGGGACAAGAACCCGTCTCTGCAATTCCGGTATTACACCAAATAATATCCTAGTGTTTAATCTTTTCCCATTCCTTTTGATATTCCTTCTCAAAATCCGGGCATCTGTGTTCGGTATGGCACTTTATACAGTTCTCCATTTTGGGTTTCTCCTGTGACACATTAGTCGGATCTTTCAGGTGTTCAGTCCTGTCACCATGACATGATTCGCACTGTACATTTCTTAATTCCTTTTCCTGTGCCTTCATGGTAAAACCGCCTGCCTCCTCAAAACGAGTTGTATGGCATACAAGACAATCAGGGTTAAATTGCCTGTCTTTATCAACCAGTGTTTGGAATGCCTTTGCATGTTTCGTATTTTGCCAAACTACATAGGCATCCTCATGACATTCTTTACAGGATATAGACTTAGGTGTAACAGCCTCTTCTTTTTCAGTACTTCCGGCAGTTCCGGTAGTATATAGCTTGTTTACCTCCTGATTGAACTGATCAATCATGGCCTTTACATTGGGGTCATCTGCTATCTTTTCGTTATATTTAACAAGGGTATTTGTAGCCGTTTTGGTTCCATCAGCAGCCTTTTCAAAAACAAGCATGCCCTGATACTGACCCTTTTCGCCTGTCTGGACTATATAGGTATTATTGGCCTCATATGGGGTTTCAAGTTTCTGTTTATGGTGTCCGCCAACAATCACATCAACCCCGCTTATCTTTCTGGCAATGATCCAGTTTTGACCCATGTGCTGATGTGTCAGGACAATAACAAAATCCACCTTATCCTTGAGTTCAGCCACCTTTGCCGTTGCCGTTTCTAAGGGATTAAGTACTGATAATGAAGAACCGACAATATCCCCAAATGGTTTTGCAACATCATTTGTGGTCCCCATAATGCCTATTATACCAACCTTTATATTGTCAATCTGCTTTATCACATATGGCTTGAATAAAAGCTCATTTTTATCATTTACTATATTGGCTGAAACAAAGGGGACATCATACTTTTTCTCAAGCTCCTTTATGTAATCAATGCCAAGGGCCAGATCAAGTTCGCCGACATTGATTGCATCAATACCGATATTCTTATTGACCTTTGTTATCAACTCTGCCTTGAGTTTTGCTGTAGGCATAAAGGATTCTTTTATCTGGACATGTTCATTAAGCAGATCACCGGAATCTACGATAACCAGATTCTTTTCTGTTTTTTTGTAATCATTAAAGTATGTTGTTTTTTTATAGAGCCCGCCGAGCATCTCACCGGTATCAGCTCACCCGCATGGTTCAAGATACCCTTCAACATTATTGCTGTAAGCCAATATTATCCTTTTGTTTCCTTCTGTTCCGGAGGAGCCTGAAATTGCCAGGAAGTATAAGAGTGCCACAATAATCAATGAGAAAAAAGTCGTTTTAATTTTCATTCTGTAAAACCTCGCTTAATAATTATCTGTAAAACATCCAAGCAGCTATATTGATCAGTTTAAAGCCATATTCTGCCTTATTCAGGCTGTCTGGGCCTTTTTCTTATATTTACTGATCCTAGCAATGGAGCTATATGATTTTGTATGCTAACAGAATTTAAGAATAAGTCAAGGCATGTCAGCATATGAGATATTGAGTAACCTGGGTCGGACCAAGGTAATTAATTAAGGAATATATTCAAAACTCCACCTGTTTTGAGACTTCTAAGGTCTCTATGAATAGCGCTGCCGTTAAAATCCCTTCGCTTGTAGGGGATGGTGCACGTGAATTCGGATTTGAGCGAATAACAGCGGCTGTTGATGCGCGCAAAAACAAAGCAATGCCATCGGGTTTTGAACTGGTGGTATCGGGCGGTACAAAACCAGTAGGCTGGGATGCCATTGCCTGGGCCAGGGAGTGCCAGGATTTGGGCGCCGGCGTGATTCTTCCAACCAGTATGGATGGTGTGACGGCACCCTTAAAGACTATGACCTTGAGTTCACAAAGGCCATTGCAGATGCAGTCACAGTAACTGTAGTCGCCTCGGGCGGCGCTTGAACACTCGATCATTTTTATGAAGGAGTTGTTAAGGGCGGGGCACAGGTGCTTCTCGCAGCATCGGTATTTCATTTCAGAACCTTTCGCATAAGAGAGGTGAAGGAATATCTTCGTTCCAGGGGACTGGAGGTCAACCTGTAAGATGAATACAAGTATTCCCAATGATGAGGGGAGAAAAAATGAAACGATATATAAAAAGAAGCCTGATTTCAGTGGGTGTGCTGATTCTCACTGTTGCCGTTTTGATCTTCGGTTACATGCAGGGCTGGTACATAAAGAAATAAACGCCTGAGCAGCTCGCTTCGTTATTGGCGCCTTATTTCAAGATAAAGACTCCTCCTGGCAAAGGGCCATTTCCTACTATCCTTTTCTTCCACGGAGGGACGGGGCTTATTAATCCGGATGGCAGGATGTGGAAATCGTCAAGTGATTGGGCCGAATATCTTGCCAACCTCGGCTATGCTACAATTTTTGTCGATAGCTACACGGGTAGATCTATTCCATCAATAAACAATTCCCTCGAGCTCGCAATGTTAAATTATATTAAACATCAACCAGGCGATATTCTGGTTGCGATCAGTGAAGCTCGCAAGTTGTCGTTCGTTG
>CAZSZQ010000271.1:0-4264 GCA_964610475.1 uncultured Desulfatiglans sp. | reverse complement strand
ATTAATTTTAATATTTCATGCAATATCAAGAAGTTATAAAATGACAACTGAAGACTTACCTTTAATTTTTTTCCATTAAAAAAAAGTATGTAAATTTTTACCACATAAATATGTAATAACCTACCCATGCGTAGTAAATCATTACACAGTATGCTTATTAATATATAGCCAGTTATCACCATTGATAGAGCTCGGGATCGGGGATCCTGAGATTGTGGCAGCAACAGGGTATATGGCGACTCCCCTGTTAAGGTATGCAGACAATCTACTACTTGTTACCGTTTTTCCTTAAAAAAATCATATATGGTTTTTACTACAAAATCCTGCTCCTCTGATGTGATTTCAAAATAGAATGGGAGCCTTAACAGGCGGCAGCTCATGGCCTCTGTAACAGGCAACTGCCCTGCCTTATAGCCCATTGAAAGACCCACCGGGGAGAGATGAAGAGGAAGATAATGGAAAACAGCCAGAATCCCTTTTGATTTCAGGTAATCCATGAGCGCATTTCTGGTCTCCTCATCATTAAGTAGTATATAAAACAGGTGATTATTTGTTTCACATTCTGATGAGAGGTAAGGAAGCCTCAGCATCCCGTCGTTCGCCAGGGGAATAAGGGCCTTGTTATAATGGTCAAAGATTCTTTCACGTTTTATATTTATCTGGTCCATATTCTCAAGCTGGGCATAGAGGAATGCGGCGATTATATCAGAGGGAAGAAATGAAGAGCCTATATCAACCCAGTTATACTTATCTATCTCACCCCTGAAGAACTTGCTGCGGTTTGTGCCCTTTTCCCGGATTATCTCGGCACGCTCGATAAACCTTTCATTGTTTAGTACAATTGCACCCCCCTCTCCGCATATAAAATTTTTTGTCTCATGAAAGCTGTAGGTGCCTATATCCCCAATGGTGCCAAGATACTTGTCCTTATACTTTGAATTAACTCCCTGCGCAGCATCTTCAACAACATAAAGGTTGTGCTCCCTGGCAATGCGCATAATAGTATCCATCTCACATGCCTGCCCTGCATAATGGACAGGGACGATTGCCTTTGTACGATCTGTTATGGCCTCTTCAAGAAGTGTTTCATCCATGTTAAGGGTATTCTTGTTTATATCTATAAAAACAAGCTTTGCACCCCTTAGGTAAAAGGCATTTGCAGTTGATACAAAGGTGAAAGAAGGCATTATAACCTCATCCCCCTCTTTGATATCACATAATATTGCAGCCATTTCGAGTGCGGCAGTACAGGAATGGGTAAGTAATATCTTTTTTGCTCCAAATGTCTTTTCAAGTAATTTATGGCATTTTTTTGTAAACAGACCGTCACCTGCAATCTTTCCACTCAAAACCGACTGCGAGATATAATATAACTCTTTTCCGACGATAAATGGTTTGTTAAAAGGAATTTTATAATTCATAGGTATTCTCCAATAATATTTAAAAAAAAAATTATGAGGCTATATTTTCTTATTTAATGACTTTTCTGTAATTACTTTTCTCTCATCAAAAGAATGAGTACCAGTAAATAACATTATAATTACGCCTATAAGGTTATTTAACAACAAACCAGATAAGTTCAAAAAACTAACTAATAATGAAATTTCCATTGGCACGCCAAACAGACCAAATAAAAGTATGTATACCCCTTCTCTAATTCCCAAACTACCAAAAGAGACAGGTAATAAAAATATAAAGTAAAGAGTAGGTGCTATCAAAATATTCACAACAAATGGCAAATCATAATCAACAGAACAAAAAAAAATCTGACTCTTGACAGCACTAATGAGTTGAATTCCAAATGAAAATATTATCACTTTCAGTAGGTTTTTTTCTTTTAATGAATCTAATATGGATTTAAAGTAGAAAAGTTTAACCTCTAGATCTACATTAAAATTTAATTTAGCAAGCAACCTTCCAAAAGATTTATCAAAATACAAAAATATTTTTCTAAGTATTTTTTTTATTATTGAATTTCGGAGTTCATAATAAAAAATAAAAAAAATGACAATCAAAAAAAATAGCACAACATACGCCAAATAAAATACTTTCTTTACCTCAGATTCCACAGGAATTGATACAAAAGGATAAGTAAAAGCAATAAGCAACATACACGTAAACAATGCAATATACTTTTCGATTAGGATAAGAATAATATTATGTGTATAACTGCCAAACCTAGGGCTACTTATATATACACGAAATGCGTCGAATCCTATGGCACCAGGAGAAAAAAAACCTAAAGAAGAACCCACCCAATACTTTTCAAGTAGATAACTGTATGGAATGTTTGAAGAATTAAATGTAGACAGTAAACAACGCCATCTAATTGCGCCGGTGAGAATAAGAAGCGGAGATACAGCAAGGCCAAGTGTAACCAACCACGGATCGGTCAACATAAGGTTAGCTTTAAACTCAGCAAAATCGATGCGTTTAAATATGTAATAAAGGATAATTAATGGTACCACCCACCTGCCCACACGCTTGAGCCATATGTACCAATTAAATAAGCTTAATCTTTTATTAGCCTTCAACAAGTTCTTTTCAGCTTTTTTTGGTTAAATAGCAAAAATAATTAATTGATGTGGCTTTTTCTGTATATGTCTTTCGTGAGCTCATCTCATCATCAAGTAAATTTGAAAATGCTTTCTAGCCTCTAGTTAAATCAAATAAATTTATTTCCAACTTTTGATAACAAAAATTGAGTCTTGCCTCCTGGCGTTTTTTCAAGTTCCTTTACTGCCTTTATATCTATCTCCATCTCATCACCAACCCTTTTTCTAACTGATTTTATTATATGTGCAACCGATTCATCGTTAAAGGAATCATCTGTTATAACGTTTATACAAATATGATTTTTTCGTTCCTGAACTATTTGTGACATTATTACACCATTTGCATTATCTATTGAATGCTCCAAGACATTGCCAATTAACCTCCCATCAGCCGTTTCTATGTAATCATTTTGTCTTCCAATAACTCTATCTACTATTTTGAATGGAGTTCCGCATTCACACTCACTTTTACTCGCACCCAACGACACTTTATCGCCAATTCTATATCGAATTAGTGGCATCGCATAATTATAATAATTAGTTCCTATAAGGGTCCCTTCTAATCCGTTATCCAATACATTGTCTTCATCGTCCACGACTTCATGGTAAGCGAAATCCTCAATAAAGTGTTTTTTATTTTTTTTACAATCTGAAATCATTGCGCTGCATTCGTGCAATGAGTAGAAATCAAAAACCTTGCAGTCATAAATTCTCTCCAATAATTCTTTTCTTTTTTCTGACAATGTTTCACCATATACAATTATAGAATCAGGTGAGTGAATCGTGATCCCATTTTTAAGTGCAAATTGCCCTAGCTTAAGAAGGGTAAAAGGGTACCCGTGGTAAAATTTTGGCTTAACTTTATTTAAGACATAGATGGCTTCAAGACCAACTTTTTCGTTTAACCTATTAGAGTCCAATCTGTAATTATTAAAAAGTCGTTTAAAATGGATCTCGCCTGAGTTTAAAAAGTAGCCTTTTGCACTAAAAGATTTTTTTCCAAAAAAGTAGCCAGCCCAATTATAGCTCCTTAATAATGCCCCGTAATAATTTGCTCTAGTGGAATAATCAATAATCATTTTAAGTGGTGTTCCCGTTGTGCCACTAGTTGTATCCCATTTTATACCGTATCTTTCAGCGTTATCTGCAATAAAATCTTTTTGGCGAGTTCTTAATATTTCTTTATCTAAAATCGGTATCTTTTTTAAATCCTCAATGCCCCTAAATTTTTCTGGGTCAAATTTTATCATTTTAAAAAGATCACGATAATATGGCACATTTTTACCTGCATGCTTTATTAGCCTACAGAGCATATGATTTTGGTATCCCTCCAATCTTTCACGGCTCCACTTCTGACTTCTAAAATAAAAAAGTGTGCAAGTGGATAATTTTAAAGCCATGTTCAATGTGTTAAAGAATTGCATGAGCTAACCTCCTGTACTTTTATTGTTCAATGCCATATTTAATTCACTTATTTGAAGGTCTTTAATTCTGTCGCAATTAACTGAGCCTTTTCACTTTTAATACCTGGATATACCCCTCCTTCCTCAGTGTCTTCTAAAATAATTGCGCCTGCACCAATTACACATTCCTTAGCCACATGCACTCCTGTTGAGATTGTGGCATTCGCACCTACAAATGAATACTTTCCGATCGTTGCATTACCAGCGATCATTGCATGAGAAGAAATAAAACAATGATCTTCAATT
>CAZSZQ010000270.1:0-4272 GCA_964610475.1 uncultured Desulfatiglans sp. | reverse complement strand
TATGTACGTGTGAATCACCACATCTTTATTCATGACAAGACCGAGTGCGAATTTTCCGGCATGTTTACCTCCTTTGTGTGTGATCTGTTTGCATGTACACAGGCAGGCGTTCGCCTTGGATTTAATGAAAAGGATGAACTGGAGTACTACATGTTCAGAGGTGAAGGTAAGGTTGTTGGTCAGCTTGCCTTCCTGGAACCCTTTGATGAGCATGGCAAGAAAGGCATGGTTTTCCAGGCCCCGGGAGACCCCACAATCCCCGGGAAATGGCAGAGAATGACATACAGACCTGCAAGGACCTTCAAGTACATGACTGACGAGGAGGTGCATGAGGCTGCCCTGAAAAATACAATAAAATTTGGCGGCACAGAGGGGGCAGCGCCCCAGATGATGTCCGGGAACAATATGCCCTTTTCCGAAATCCTTGTGGGTAAAAAATTTATCCTCAGGTATGATAACGGCGGCCCGGTGCGTCATTATGAATTCCCTGAAAAATTTAAACTCAGGTATATGGAAGAGGGTGAAAATAAATGGCACGAGGAGCCTTGCAGGGTCTATGAGGGGGACGATAACCTGGCATGGTTTGCCCATATCCTGACAGACAGCAAACCCCGTGCATCTGTCAAGGTGGCGGTTGATCTTACAAACGGTCTGACTACATGCATCCATTCCCACATGGGAACAAAATACTATGGGAATGAGACAACCTACAGGGCCATTTTTGGTGTCTGTGAAATGGAAGGTCTTGAGGCCCCCGGATATGTGCGCCATGAATTTACGGATGAACTGGTGGGTCATGCATTTTCATGGTCATACTCAGACCAGATGACCTCCATGCATCTTTATACCTCTCCTCATTCAATGTCCTGGACAATCTTTACTGAAAACCAGACAATGGGCGCACAGTGGTGCTCTCCCTGTATCTATGTAAAGGTTCGTGAAGGTGTATATCTGTTCTGTCAGAATGAAGAGGCATGTAATGGAGCTCAGATGATTGAGCTGATTAACACCAAGGTTACCCATGACTGCGGTTTTGGTTTTTCCGGGGGCGCGACAGGTGTAAACCTGGGGGTGGTTGGCGCGCTCGGTCGTCATATCGGGAGCTTTAATATCAGGGAATACTATGGTCCCAAGAAAAAGAAAGGAGTATAAGATGAACATATTAAAATCAAAATCAGGCGATATGCAGACTGACAGAGGCCGCCGCTCTTTTATATGGAAGGTCGGTGCAGGCATCTCTGCCGTAGCTGCCGCGGCTGTGCCTGCAATCGGAAAAACTGTCATAAGTGATGACAAAAACCTGAAGGGCAGGGTGGAAAGCCTTTCCAAACAGGTTGCCATGATGGAAGAAGAAAACAGCATAAGAAGGCTGTATAATGAATATAAACGCCTTCTTGATAAAGGTATGTACAAGGATGTTGTTACCCTGTTCAGTCAGGATGCAGAGGTTATCTTTAATGGTGGCCTGTTCAGGGGACGAGACGCCGGCATAAACCGGCTCTATTGCAGTTACTTCAGCTCCGGTATGACCGGAAAGACAATAGGAAATGCGCAGGGTTATGCCCCGAATGCTGATGCACAAAAGGAGACCATTGAGGTCACCGCTGATCAGAAGAGCGCAAAAGCCGTGTTTCCCTATTCCATACAGGCCGGACATCTCATGGATACAGACTCTACACTGGTGAAAATGGCCAGGCTGCAGGGAGAAGGTATTATAAAATGGTGGGAAGGCGGTGTGTGTGAAGTATCCTGTGTAAAAGATTCCGGCAACTGGAAGATAAAGCGTCTTGAATACCGCGCCATCTCCAGGGCAGATTATAAACCGGGAAGAGACTATGCAAGGCCTGTCTCTGTGCCACGGTTTTCAAAGATGTATCCGGCAGAACAAAACGGCCCTGACAGGCTGGTTAAGCAGGCATAGAGAAGAATTGCAAGATTCAGGTAATATTCCGTCATGCCAGACTGCGCTGGCATGACGGATAAAAAAATTAACCCTTATTAAATTCTAAATATCCATTCAAATATCTTAAAATCAAATGCTAAAGACTTTTTAGTAACGATGGAGGTTTTTATATGTTTCAATTAAATATTTCACGGGCAGTATCCATGTTTCTATTTCCCATTATCTTGTTATGCGCAGGATTCACCTTTGCCGAAGATTCATTCTGCACAAGGGATAATCTTAAAGGTCTTGCAAATAGGTATTTTGAATCGATAGCTGCCCATGACCCTTCTAAGATGCCTCTTGCCGCCAATGTTAAATATACTGAAAACGGGGTGGAAATAAAACCGGGTGAAGGACTCTGGAAAACGGCTGGCAAAGTATTAATGACACGCCATCTTATAGATACCTATAAATGCGGAACACATACCCAGGCAGTTATAGATGAGAAAAATGAGGAAGGGACATTCCGGCCAATACTATTGGGCGTAAGGCTCCAGTATGAGAATGAAAAGATCACCGGGATAGAGGCTATCATAGCAAGAGAAAAAGAATTCGCAATGGAGATGTCCCCTGAGGGTGGCGCAAAATCAGTATTGGCGACAAAGGATCAGGACTGGGAGGGCATACTCCCTGTTGGAGAAAGGAGTTCGCGTCTGGCCATGATAGCTGCTGCAGATGATTATTTTGACATGTTTGCAGCAGAACCGATTTATGGCACCCCCTTTGCCAAACCATGCCACAGATGGGAAAACGGTTTCCAGACAACAAAGGGAGGTTCTTTTGGAGGAAAGGATTATGAACCCGGAGACTGCTCGCCAAAGGGGCTTGTAATAAAACACAATCCGAGGCGTATTCCCCTTGTCGATGTGGAAGCCGGTATAGTGGTCGCCTATATCCATTTTGGCAATCTTCCCGATTTTCATATGTTCAAGATGAGAAATGGAAGGGTGGAGCTGATACAGGCTGTTATTGGCCCTCAATCCCAGTCAATGGGCTGGCCGGCAGGGTCTATCTGTAAAGACTGATTTGAGTTAATTATAAAAAAGCCTGCGCCCGTAATGGTCAGGCTTTTTATTATTTTCTGCCGTGACAATCTCAAATACAAGATCATCCGCTATGTCTTTATCAAACATAGAGACAATTTAAGGCGTCCGACCAAGAATCTTAAGGCTTCAATTATTGAAGACCTGTATAAGTGCTTCAGAACAGTCTGAATCAGGCAATAACCCCGTTTAGTCTTTCATTGAACTCTTCCATGGTGAAGCTGTATTCCTGGGTGCCATAACACTCAACGGCAAAGGAGGCGCATACACTCCCCATTATTGCGGACCTCCTGAGATCTATGCCCCTTGTGAGGCCGCTTATGAGCCCGCCCCTGTAGGCATCCCCTGCACCTGTGGGGTCAATAACCTGTTTAGCCTTGACTGCAGCGATATCCGTTTCACCCTCTTTAGTAATAATCCGTGAGCCGAGTTCTCCCCTGGTCATGATAATGGTTTGTGTCCGCCTGAGGAGATCCTCTTTCTTGAGTCCTGTTATGGTCATAATCATATCCAGTTCATATTCATTGGAAATCAGAATCCTGCACCCTTCAATGGACTTGGTTAAATCCTGAGGCGGGATGACCGGAATCTGCTGGCCCGGATCAAATATGTAGCCTATACCCTTTTCCTTGCACAAACAGGGGTAATTTATCATGTCGGTAATATTGCCCGGAGATATGATAAGGATGGTTTTGGCAGGATTGATAGATTCAAAATCAAGACATGAAGAGTTGTTCATGGCCCCGGTGTTGAACACTGTTATCTGATTTCCCTTCTCGTCAGTAGTAATAAAACAGCATGCGGTGCAATCGCCTTTTATAACCCTTATCAGATCAGTGGATATTCCATTTTGATTAAGCCATTCAAAATATAGTGCATGATCATATCCTATGGCAGCGGATATCTCAGGGTTCCCGCCCATAAGCCTAAGGGCATATGCAATATTACCTGCACAGCCTCCGAATCTTTCCTTCATCCCGTTCACGGTGAAACATACATTCAGGTTATCTATTTTCTCCGGAAGTATATACCCTGAAAAACTGTCTTTGAATTCCATGATCCTGTCATATGCCATTGAACCGGAAATGATTGTTTTCATATCAATATAGCCTTTCATATTAATTAGTTATGGCTGGGGTGTTTTTATAGGGGTTACCCGGTTTTGTCAATATGGAATAATGCTTGTCGTCTAAATATTGGTAAGGTATATTACCTGAATCTTGCACCAAATATCTATTACGGCTTGAAGCGCCATGTGTTTAAAGGTCGTTTCATAATTTTAAT
>CAZSZQ010000269.1:0-4281 GCA_964610475.1 uncultured Desulfatiglans sp. | reverse complement strand
ATATCAACCTGAAAACAGAGGTGATGGGGATATCACTGATACCTACAGCAAAAAAAAGCGTTGCCGGGTATAATCTGAATCTCGGTGAGTTGGCCCAGCCCTTTAAACTTGGAGGCACCCTTTTAAAACCCTCAATGGTACTTGATAAGCAGAAGGCAGCCCTATCGATTGGAAAGGTAATCGGTAAGGACGGGCTTAAAGGCATCTTAAAGAAGTCATCCTCTGAGACGACGTCATCGGATGTAGATATATGTGACTCTGCTCTTCAGACTGCAAAGACAGGTGTGAAACAAACGGTCAAAAAGGAGACATCATCAAAGGCGTCTGAAGAGGTACAACCGGAGCCAGTTACCACTGAAAAACTTATAGAGGATGCGGTTAAAGACCCCAAAAAGGCGCTAAAGGATCTGTTTGGGAGGTAGACATATATAGATCTTTCGATGGTTCTTTCCCAGATCATTTATCCCGATTTCAGCTTTACCCAGAAGGTGTTTTACCTTACTGGAAGGTTTTGCCTGTTCCTTCGAAAGATTTTCATCAATAAATTTTCTAAGCGTAAGACGATGCATGCTTTTACATCACTGAGCTTTGAACCCTATTGAACCCTGGAACCCTTTCCTTAAATGGGTTCCAGGTTACACCTGTTTGATGACGGCATAGTTGATAACCATTTGCCTGTCTGCCTTGCAATAACAAGTTTATTATCCAGGTTTTCACGTCTGGCAGGGAGCATATCCACCACATCAAAACCGCAGAACATGAGTATGCGTTCAAGATTAAAGCAGCATGATGTTGTACCGTTTCCACTCCCGCCTGCATAACAAATCCCTATGGCGATTGGTCCTGAGTCATTGTTAAAGGGCCCTGGCATCGGTGCGCTGGGGTTTACAGGCCTTCTGGGTATCATTGATTTAACCCTCCTGAGCCTGTCCAGGAATGCCTTCATGCTTTCGCTCAGGTCAGCGAAATATACGGGGTTTGCAAATACTGTTACATCGGCATTATCTATCTTTTCCATAATGGATGGAAAGTCATCCTGTATAATGCATTTGTTTTCATCCCTGCAAATGCCCCAGCCATCCTTGTTGCACTGCCTGCAATGGTTTATATCCATTTTGGGGAGATATATGACCTCTGTTGTTCCACCGCCCTCTTTTATGCCTTCACATAGGGCATTGATGAGCAGGGCTGTTCTTCCTTCCGGGTTTCTGCTTCCTGAGATGATTAATGCTTTCATATGATGACCTCCATGGTTTTAATAGTAAGTAAACTGTTTATATGTTTATGGATTCCCCGACTCAGTCTTCGCACAAGGCTACGCCCTGACAAGCAGGTCGGGGAATGACGTAAAATATTCATTTACCTTGTGCCTTGAGCCCTGCGCCTTGCACCAGGTATTTTAGACCTTAAACCTTTTTTTCATCATTTCCCTTACAACCTTGGGATTCGCCTTCCCCTTTGTCTTTTTCATCACCTGCCCGAGCAGAAAATCTATTGGTTTTGTATCACCCGCTTTTATCTGTGTAATGGCATCAGGGTTTTCCTTTTCCACCTCATCCAGTATCGTCTCGATAAGCGAGTCATCTGCAAAAGGTTTAAGATCCTTTTCCTTAATTATTTTATCAGGGCCTTTGCAGGTGGTGAACATTTCTGCAAGCACCTTTTTCCCTATGGCCTCGGTAAGGTCACCCTTTGCTATAAGGTTTATGAGCCTTGACATATCTTCTGGTTTTACAGGGCAGTCTGAAATAGAAACAGAACCATCCTTAAGGTATCTGAACAGGTCATTAACAATCCAGTTAGAGAGCCTGCGGTTGTCATTGCATGTCTTTATGCTGGTGAGAAAATACTCCGAAACAGCCCTGTCTCTTGTAAGGGTTATTGCATCGTTTTTCGGTATATTATATTTCTCTATGATCATGGCCAGCTTCTGATCAGGGAGTTCAGGCATTGTTTGCATTATCCTGTTAATAAATTCTTCATCAAGCGCTACTTCAAGGAGGTCAGGATCAGGAAAGTACCTGTAGTCAGGCGCATCCTCTTTACTCCTCATGGGGAGTGTGATCTTTTTTGCCTCATCAAAGAGCATTGTTTCCTGCTTAACCTCATTGCCTGATTCTATGATCTCCTTCTGACGTTTTACTTCATACTCAAGGGCATCCATGATGAACCTGAAGGATGACATGTTTTTTACCTCTGCCCTGTTACCGAACTCCTTTTTACCCTTTTCCCTGATGGAGATATTGACATCACATCTTAGCTGCCCCTTTTCCATGGCGCATTCGCTTATCCTGATGTATTGGATAGTCTGTTTCAATTTCTCAAGGTATGCCTTTGCCTCGGATAAAGACCTCATGGGGTTATTTTCATGGTCTGTAACAATCTCAAGCAGGGGCACGCTTGAGCGGTTGTAATCAACCAGGCTGTAATCCGCCTCATCAAAGGAATCTGACGAGTGGACAAGCTTGCCTGCATCCTCCTCCAGATGAATACGTTTTATGCCTACCCTGTAGGGCTCTCCATCATCACCCTCTATCTCAAGATAACCGTTTTCGCAGAAGGGTCTTTCATACTGTGATATCTGGTATCCCTTTGGGAGGTCGGGATAAAAATAATTTTTTCGCGCAAATCTTGATAGCCTGTTTATGCGGCAGTTCAATGCGAGCCCTGCCTTTACAGCATACTCAACAGACTTTTTGTTGAGTACAGGTAATGCCCCAGGCTGTCCTGTACAGACAGGGCATATGGCGCTGTTTGGCGATGCATTATATTTTACCGGACAGTCACAGAAAAGTTTTGTCTTTGTGTCCAGTTCAACATGTGTTTCAAAACATATGATCAGTTCGTATTCCATTTTTATTTCCTGTTTAAAGCTTTCAGCTATCAGCCTTCAGCTTATTTTCTCGTACCCGCTTGCCACCCTTAAGATCATCTCCTCGTCAAATGGTCTGCCTATTATCTGCATGCCAACCGGGAAACCATTGATTTCGCCGCATTTGACACTCATCCCCGGCAGCCCTGAAAGATTAAGTGATACAGTATAGATATCTACAAGGTACATCTGAAGGGGGTCAGCCATCTTTTCACCTATCCTGAATGGCAGGCACGGGGTGGTTGGCGTTATGATACAGTCAACCTTTTTAAATGCAATGTCGAAGTCAGTCTTAATAAGGTTTCTCACCTTCTGTGCCTTGAGGTAATATGCATCATAGTATCCTGCTGAGAGCACATATGTGCCAAGCATGATCCTTCTTTTTACCTCGCTCCCAAATCCCCTGCTTCGAGTCTTTTCATACATCATTGCAGAATCATCTGTGTCTGTGTCAGCCCTGTACCCGTATTTCACGCCATCATATCTGGCAAGGTTGCTGCTTGCCTCAGCGGTTGCAATAAGATAGTAGCTGCTTATTGAGGAGTAGGCATGGGGCAGCGATATCTCTTCAATCTCCATACCGTTCTTCTCAAGAAGCCTTACCGCATCCATTACATAATCCCTGATCCCCTTATCAAGCCCTTCTACAAAATACTCCTTTGGAAGACCGGCCCTTAGACCCTTCACACCCTTTTCAAGGGATGATGTGAAGTCAGGTTTTGCTACATCTGCTGATGTAGTATCCTTCGGGTCATGACCGCATATGGAGTTCAGCATTATGGCGCAATCCTCTGCGCTTTTAGCGAGTACGCCTATCTGATCAAGGGATGATGCATACGAGATAAGCCCATACCTTGATACCCTTCCGTATGTGGGTTTTATGCCGGTGATACCGCAAAAGGCGGATGGCTGCCTTATGGAGCCTCCTGTATCTGTGCCAAGGGCGATAATGGCCTCGCCTGATGCTACTGCTGCGGCTGAACCCCCGCTTGAGCCCCCACATACATATGCTGTGTTTATCGGGCTATGTGTAGGGCCTATTATGCTGTTTTCCGTGGATGAACCCATCCCGAACTCATCAAGGTTGGTTTTGCCGATAATAACCGCGCCATCGTTTATGGCCTTCTGAACTGCCGTTGCATTATATGTCGGGATATAATTTTCAAGTATCCTTGAGGCGCATGTTGTTTTAATCCCTTTGGTACACAGGTTATCCTTTATTGCAATGGGGATACCATTAAGGGGTGATACTGACTCTCCGGCCTTAATGCGCCTGTCTGCATCATCTGCCTGTTTAAGGGCAATATCTTTTGTCTTTGAGATATAGGCATTAATAGACGGCTCTTTTTCATCAATCCTTTTTAAAACAGATTCTGTCAGCTCCCTTGAACTTATTTCCTTTTTTTTAA
>CAZSZQ010000268.1:0-4318 GCA_964610475.1 uncultured Desulfatiglans sp. | reverse complement strand
TTTAACAGTGAAAAAGGTGGGAAGTTGATTAGCTTTATCGCTATCTTAATTGTTATTTCGATCATTCTTACAGGGATACTAAATACAATGCGTATGAATATCAGGGAACGAACCCGTGAGATCGGAACAGTTCGGGCTATCGGTATGCAACGAAAAACAGTTATCCGGTCGCTGGTTTTGGAAGTTGTTCTACTAAGCATTTTCTCAATAATAGTTGGTATATTTGCAGCAATCGGCCTGATGGAGCTGTTTTCAATGATACAATTTCATCCCTCTGACCTAAATATATCGTTGATCTTAAACAACGGACATCCGGTTTTTAAAATACCTGTTGGCGATACAATATTTAATATCCTGCTGGTTCTATTCCTGCTTATCCTTTCAGCCTGGTTACCGGCAAGAAAGGCTGCAAAGAAGAGTGTTGCAGAGGCACTGGGTCATTATGAGTAAAGAAACAAATATTAGAAAAATCTTGGAGAGAAAAATGGGAAAATTAAAATATATCATCATAGCTTTCATAATTGTCTTTGTACTTCCATATACAGCTTCTGCAAAGGGTTTGATTACTGACATACTTCAGGAAATGGAGAATCGAAATGAAATCGGCAGTGATCTGACAGCCAAGGTATCATTGGTTCAGGAAAGGGTGAAACAGGGAGTCCGTGAAACAGAATATCTCTACTACCGCAGAGATGCTGATGACTCTTTTCTCATGGCGGCCCTATCACCTGAAAGAGAGAAAGGTAATGGCTATATCAGAGTAGATGATAATATGTGGTGGTACAGAAGAAATACAAGGACCTTTCAGCATATAAGCCGCAATGACAGGATCGGTGATTCTGATGTAAGTGCCGAGAGTTTTGAAAACAGAAAACTTACTGAGTTATATGCACCTGTAAAGGATGCCAAAGGTGAGGAGATATATGTAGAAGAGATACTGGGCAAGATTCCTGTGTACAGGTTTGAAGTAAAGGCGATCGTAAATGATGTCAGTTATCCAAGACACACATACTGGGTAAGACAGGATAACCATCTGTTACTTAAACAGGACTCCTATTCATTATCAGACACGCTGATGCAGACAGCATATTACATCAAATATACTAGCATTGACGGAAAGTACTTCCCTTTAAAATTTGTTGTGGTTGACCAGTTTGAAAAAGGCAACAAGACGATAATAGATATCTCAGGGATATCACTTAAAAAGATTGATGACAGCATATTTACAAAGGCCTATCTGGAAAATTTGAGTAAATAAAAAGAAAAAAGGGTTCAAGGGGTCGAGGATTCGAGGGGTCAAGGGTTAATATTTCAAAATCATTAATATAGTTGAGACATAAAATGATAACCAACTACAAAAAATCATCATTAATGGCAAAGACAAAGTGGAATAATGTTTTAATGAATTTTAAATTCGTAGAGACGGGTTTCAAACCCGTCTCTACATCCACATGCCGAAGGAAAGCCTTCCTTTCTCTTCTTTTAGTGGCCCTGTTTCTTTTTTCTTCTCCATCCATTTATGGAGCAAATGCTGATACTCTAAATGAAGATGATCTATTTTCCGATTCCAATATGGTTATTGAAACTAAAGAGATAGTGGATGATTCTGTTGTGAAAGAAATTAATAAATCGTCCATCTCATTGTCAGGATCAATCTATAACCACAATTATTATTCAACAATGCGGGATGATTATATCCTGAAAAATCCATATTCAAATAATGATGGGGAGTACACCGGCAGTATAACAGCAAACCTTTTACTGGATATGCGGTACAAAAATGGTATCAAGGGGTTTGTAAATGCCGACACTATCTATTACTTCAGGGGAATCAATCGGATTGGTGAAACAGATAAAGAATATACAGACCAGGCCCTTCGGGAATACTTTTTTGATTTTAATGTAGAAGAGAAAGTCTACTTTCGTTTGGGCAGGCAGTATCTTAAATGGGGACGTAATTTCTGGAACCCTACTGATCTTATAAATGTAGATAAAAAAGATTTTCTCGACCCGAATAAAAATCTCCAGGGGACACGCGGGATAAAAGTCCATATGCCCTTTGGGACAAAATACAATATATATGGATTTATCAACCTTGAGGAGCACGATCATTTCAGGGATCTCTCATGGGCATTAAAATATGAATTTCTTGTTGGCGATACTGAAATGGCCTTTTCAGGCTGGTATAAAAAAGGATTTAAACCGGTTTTTGGTTATGACTTCTCAACACGCTTGTTTCATGTAGACTGGCAGGGCGAGGTAAGTATCTCAAGGGGAGAAAACCAAGATTCACTCATAAGTGTAATGGATAACCTTGGTACTATCCATTACTCAACTATAAGAAGAGAAGACAATTGGTCACCAAAAGCAAGCCTTGGTTTTTCAAGGAGCTATACTGTTATGGACGTTAATGATCGACTGACCATAAGAGGTGAATTCTTTTATAACAAGGCAGGATACAATAACAATGTATTTAATAATACTGCGAGTCTCTATAGTCTTCTTTCTTATGGCCTGTATGAACCTAATCATGTATCAAGATACTATGGTGCCATATTTTTAAACCTTAATCGATTCATAGTAAGTGATGCTTCTCTCAATTTCAATGTCATATCCAACTTAATTGATGGTTCAGGCATTATTTACAGTTCATTCATCTATAATCTTAAATATGATTTTACGATAAATCTTACCATGTCAGCCACTTTTGGTGATGGCAAGGATGAATATACATTTTCAGGGAATAATAAGACCATAGGCTTGGAATTCAGGTACAATTTCTAAAAGGCACAAAGATGTTTTGATAAAGTGATTGAGATAATGCTTGAAAAAAATATGTTGAAAATATACCAATTAAAAACTGTAATAGAAAAACAGCAGTAATAAAAGAACCATAATAAAAGGATACCTATATAAATGGCTGTTACTGTAAAAACATCTGAGCTTATTAAACGAATCGCATATAGATACTATCCTGTAATAACAGTAATTTCTCTGCCCAGTTGTTACATATATAAATTGTTATACCTCCCTGATATGAAAATCATCACACTTTGCCTGCTAATGAATTTAGGATCAATATATTTATGGATGGATATTATTTGGGCCCTTCATATTACTAAACCTGTTGGGACTTTCTACAGATTATTGGTAATGATACTAACATACTTGATCGGTTCTTTAATACCATACATTGGATTCACCATTTATTTTGATTTTAATCTTTCTCCATTTTCAGGATCAGTATTATCAAGCAGAATAATTCTTCTCATACTCATGTTTGGATTTTACATTATTGGAACTGTTATCCTGGCTGAAGGATCATTGTTAGCTGAAAAAACATATGTGGAAGAAAAAACTGCACGCCAGTTGAGCGAAAAACAATTAATGGAAAATCAACTGAACCTTCAACAAGCAAGGGTAGAACCCCAGTTTCTGTTTGCCACCATGGAGAGGATCTCTAATCTGTTCGATACTGCCCCTGAAAAGGCAAAGACAATACAAATGTATTTCATCAAATACCTGAGGGAAACACTAATCAAGGCAAGAGAACCTGTTACAACTGTTAAACAGGAAATGGAGCTTATATGTTCCTATATGGATATCATGAAGATCAGCATGAATGATCTTTTTGAATATCAAATTGAAATTGATCCTCAATCAGAGGATTTACCATTTCCTTCAATGCTTATTCAACCGATTGTGGAAAACGCTATCAATAATGTTTTAGATAAGGGGCTCCACGGAGGTCGGATATCTATATCGGTTGAAAAACTGGAAGACATACTTCGTGTAAAAACCACAAATACAGGAAAAGGGTATAAAGAAATAGAGAGGATTGGATATCCCCTTGAGGATGTTAAAGAACGGCTAAAGTCTCTGTTCGGTGATAAGGGTCGGCTTAGTTTTGAAGAAAACAAACCTTCCGGAATAACAATATTAATTGAGGTGCCTTGTGGATAATACTGTGGAAACCGGTGTATGGAAAATTTCCAGGCGATTTCTTTTTTATTATTTCCCTATCTTCTTTGGATATTTATTTTTATTTACTATTCTTGGAACCGCAACATCTGGTTCAGGTTTTACATGGCTTGTTTTTATTGTCTTTTTTATTTGCTTAACGATTTTATTCTTAATAATGTATCTATTTATAATTTTACCTGTCATTTTATTTAAACCTAAAAAATCATCCGGCAAACTAATGGTGATGTTATTGTTCGCACTCTTTTTTACAGCTGTTTTTATTTATCTATATATCAAATTATTAAAAACAGATAATTCCTCGAATCCAAATTTAGAATTACCAATTATATTCAGT
>CAZSZQ010000267.1:1540-4349 GCA_964610475.1 uncultured Desulfatiglans sp. | reverse complement strand
AATTATTAAATCTAGTATTATTTGAATAAATTGAATCCATGCTATCCAGTAAATTATCCAAAGAAATTTGATCATGTCTAACCATTTTATCATTATCAATAATCACATGATTAGAAACACAGTCATAAGCAATTTTCATATAATGCTGAATTGATAATGCATTTGAAGAATCTATGCCGAATATTTTCCCTTTATGTGTCTCATACCCTTTAAATGGTTCAGGATCAGATAAGCGTCCACTTATATCTATTATTCCAAAACTATATTTTGATATAAATCTGGTAAGCATCTCCCTAAACATTAATTGTGTGCATTCATGACAGCTTAGCCGATAACCAATATACTCATGTTTTTCATTTAAAAATTCTCTACACCCTAAACATTCTCCATTAATATCCATATACATACCTTCACTGCCATCACACAACTCAAATTTATACCCAAATACGGCACTAAAAGCCACATCTACCATTGCAGATACATTACGAGTAAAATAGGGTAGTTCTTTAGCATATGAAAGATGTTCTGATTCAATATTCATCAGATTTTCATCAGTCCATTTTTTTTGAATATTAACCATTGTATCTAATGCGGATTCAAAATTTGTGGATTTTGAAAACTTGATAATATTCTCAACCAAGTGATTAATTTGATGTGTTTGAGCCTTATAGAAATAGTCTGGGGGACTCCCATAAGTAAAAGTAATATTTCTCCGTATGTAATCGATTAAAATATAAAGGTTATTTGGATCTCTTATGATAAGATTATTTGCATATAAAAGGAAAAAGTCATCCAGCATACTCACTCCAATATCTTCTTTTAGTTATTAGTGGAAAGTACTTTTAGAAGTTTATCTACATATAATTAACTCTTATCTTGCAATGAAAACTTATTAATATCTTAGATATATTTCCAAAATGTCTCCATAATAAGTTACTTCAAGACTTGGAACTTAATCTCATTAACTCAAATCAATCGGTTCTTACCCTGCTACCAAATTGCTACTATAACAATAGAAAACACTATAAAACATAAGAGGTCAAGATACAAGTCCCTGACCTCTATTTCTTTGATAATATTGCATTTTACTAAATCTTGTTATTTGGTGTTTCGAGATTTGGACACACTGCAAAACCGTTATTCTCCAGTTCAAATCTGGATGCCGCCTCCATATATAAGAAAAGGGGTTGACCCGGAATAAGGTTAATCCCTTTTTTTTATTAAAATTAGAATGTAATAGATTAAAAATATTTGTGATGAAAAAACCAACCTGATGGAGCCAAGGATGTCCATGCCATCTTCTTCTTGATTTATTATGCGGAGAGTAGTAGTAAACAGTCTGATTCACACATCAACCCGGTCAAACCAATCTGTCATTTTTTATTATGTTTTTCGATTTTGAATATTCCAGGAGATTTTTAAGTTCTGTACGCTCTGAACCGGAGCAGTTGTTTTAAAGATATGAATTTTTTAAGTTAGATAATAAGCCAACCCGAAACTCTTTAGTACAAAAAGAAAAATAAAATAGCTTTTTAAGAAAATGAAGGCGGAATTAAATACGGAAGAAAGGCTAACAGGTAATGGCTCATTTTTTGTCCTCAAGAAGAAGGAACATAAAAGCTTTTGTGCTGAAAGCTCAAAGGTGAAAGGTCTAACAGATCGACCCTAAGAAGAGGGAACTGAAAGTTTTTAACCGTTCGTGCCTTTCGCGTTTTTCGCGGTTAGTTTTACTGGTTCTCCCCAGGAAGAGGGTTTTTTAAGAAGATTTAAACCGGTTTTTACCCTTGACAGGGCCGCCCCTTCAAACTACATATACAAAAGAGATCAGGTAATAAGGAGCCGTAAAATTCTGATCCCCCTCTTTTTTATAAACAATTATTAAGAAAATATGAGGCGCTTTATGGATATTGAGGCATACAGGCATCACCTGTACTTTATCATGGTTGTAATTCTTACTGGCCTTATTCTGCAGGAGGTCATAAAAAGGCTTATAAAATCACTGGATACAGATTTCCGAAAAAACTCAGTGAAAACTGCCGGTACACCATTGACCTTTTTCTATAAAACCGGGAGCATCTTTTCATGGACAGCATCGATTTACTTCGGGTGTAAAATCTACTACGTAAAACTCCTGCCGGGTGAATTTTTTTACTTTCTCTCGGTAATAATGAGGATTGAGGCGGTTATTATAGTAATGTTTTTTCTTTCATATGGTATCAATCATCTCATTAAGAATATCCTCTCAAATAAAAATCTGTCCCATGAAGATAAACGGAATTCTCAACCGGTCGAGAAAAGGCCATTAACACTGGCGATTGTTAATGCAATCTCCTGGTCATCAGCCTTTATCATCAGTGCAATGTCACTGAATGTAATTCTTTTTTCATCCATCATCAGCATACTGTTTCTGGCAGTTATTTTAGCATGCGCACTGATCTTTCTTTATTATTATTCAGAGCAGGGGTATCAGTTGATAACAGGTATAATAGGTTATTTATATCTCAGGGATGAAAAAATAAACAGTGATCCTGGAAAGCCATTCAGACTGAAGCTTGAAGACGGACAATTATATGAGGTTAAGAGGATATCGTTATTGCATACAAGCTTTTTAACTGAAACGAATTCTATTGAAATACGGGATAATTCATTACTTATGATCCTGAATTTCGGGTTCAAGCCATGGAAAGGAAAAGATGATATAAAAAAATATGATGTTACCTTTGAGAATTCAAAGGAGAAGTAGGTAATGGCAGACTGAAAAACCACTATTTTCCGGTTCAAATCCGGATGCCGCCTCCATCGAGTCAAA
>CAZSZQ010000267.1:0-1440 GCA_964610475.1 uncultured Desulfatiglans sp. | reverse complement strand
CTGAAAAACCACTATTTTCCGGTTCAAATCCGGATGCCGCCTCCATCGAGTCAAAAAGCTGTCAAATGTAAGATAAGAATCTATTGACGTAAAATACTGCACTTAATATACTCCCCCCGAAAAAATGATGAATTTATGTCTGAATTGGACAAATAGTCTTTTAATAACCTGCCTGCCGATTTGACTTTTATTAATAAAAGAATTTTTTATTACATAAGCTAATTGTAACGGAGGCTTAGCAAGATGACAAAAAAAGGATTGTATTGTATCTTCATTTATTTGTTTCCCTGTATGTGTTTTCAGTTACTCCCTGCCCAGCGCGGCCGGAAAAAGTTAAAGGTTCTGTAAATCTGCCTCAGACAGGACAAACAGGGACTTACGGGGTTGATGATGACGGAGCACTAAAAAAGGGGGCGCCCTGGCCTGAGCCCAGATTTACTGACAACATGAATGAGACCTTGACTGATAATCTGACCGGCCTTATATGGGCAAAAGAGGCCAGAAATTCAGGTTCTTTAATATGTCCTTCTGATGAATTGAAGAATTGGAAAGATGTCCTGGATCATGTGGCTTGTCTTAATGAAAAGAAATATCTGGGCTATAACAACTGGCGCATGCCTGATGTCAATGAGCTTGCAAGTCTTATCAATACTGATTGTGAAGATAGTTCGGTCTGGCTAGCCTCTCAGGGTTTTAAAAACATAGTAATGGAATTTTACTGGACATCCAGTTCATATGAAGACAGGCCAGGGAACTCATGGGTTGTAAATCTTGAATACGGCCATGTTGTTGCAGGCAGGAAGGAAAAAGAATATTACATATTCCCTGTACGGGGAGGGCAGTAAAAATACTTTGTTCAGCTAAAGGTATTTAAAAGAAAGATTTAGCTGAAAGCTATATCCTGGTTTTTTCTCTTTCCGGATGGACGCTATTTAGATTCTTATGGACTTCCTGCTCGCGCGCTTGTTATATAGATATCCAGCTCGATTTACTATTGAGGATGAAAGGAGTTTTTATGCTTAAGGAATCTGAACGTACAAAAGATTTTTATGTAAAAAATTATAAGTCAGGACGGTGTGTATGTGGCGACTATAAACCCACAAGATTAACATTTTGCAGGGACTGTTTTAAATCGCTCCCTGAAGAGATCAAGGATGGGATTAAGGGTGATATTAATAGTGAAGAATACCGGTTGTCCTGGAACAAGGCATATGAACATTTTATTAAGATTGGGAGGGTAGAAGGGTAGGTATCGATTAACAAGTTATTTAGTTTCTTATGGACGTTCCCGCTCTGCACATGGAAGGTCTTTCAGCAAAGTTCGGTTTATCAATCGATGTTAGAATTGATTAAGTCTATTGTTTCCTTTTCTCTAGATCTTTATCATTGAGAAAAGGAGAATTCCTGAAAGCTTTCAGCCTATACAGCTTCAGGCTGGCT
>CAZSZQ010000266.1:0-4369 GCA_964610475.1 uncultured Desulfatiglans sp. | reverse complement strand
AAATGCGTAAAATAACATTGTTTTTATTGGCTCTTGTAGTAGTTGTTGGATTGCTTCTTACAATTTCACCGGCATTCACTGAAACAAAAAACAGCAGCTATGCAGAGGACCGCGCCCAGATAGAAGACCTCCAGGCGCGTTATCTCTTCGCACTGGATTTTTTTGATCTGGACGCCTACGTATCCACCTTTACCGAAGACGGTGTCCTGGATATCATCGAGTATAAGGTTAAAGGGCGAGATGCCATCAGAAAGGCAATTGAGGATTCAAGGGCCGTTTTTGACCGTTCGGGAAGTAAAGTACCGGAGGGACTATACCCGGCAACAGGGCGTCACAATATCACCAATATTGTGATCAAGGTTGACGGTGACAAGGCTACAGGGCGGGCATACTGGTTCCACTACAGCAATGACAACCCGGAGAGAAAAGCTGTATTCGATGGTTACGGCCACTATGAAGATGAAATGGTCAAGGTGAACGGTCAGTGGCTCTTCAGTAAACGCATTATATATAACGAAGGCGTAGCAAAATGGAAAGGGCCGGCAAAAAACCCTGCATGGTAGCTTGAAGGATAACCAATTAGTGTCCGGAATACCGGTCACCTTTAAAATATTAATAAATAACCGTCATGCCCGCGAAGGCGGGCATCCATTTTTCTTGACTGATAATTTTAAATGGTTTCCCGCTTTCGCGGGAATGACAAATACAGGTATATCTTCATTCAAATCGCATAACAATGCTTCATAATTGTTTTTGAAAAATATTGCCATTATATTTTAGATAAGAATGATTACAACCATGTTAGCAGGGAGACAAATATGAATACACCAATGCATCGATTCAAGTATACCAAACTCACAAAAGACCAGATCTCAAAGAAACTTGCTATTGCTGATTTTGGCCCAAAATGCATATCGGATTTCTCAAATACCCTTGCAGGAAAATCTTTTAAGATAATAACCGACAATGGTCCTGGCCTGAGCTACAACTTTAAAGACAAAAGCACACTTACGTTCTCTGAAAATAATGGCTCATCAGTAAAAGCGCACTATGGTTTACTTGATCTGAAGCATATGGTCTTATTTTCCCACATGGTTCCTGACACCTTAAAAGGCTACAATGTATTTCTCGATCTCAAAACCAATCTGGTCACTGTATTTGAGGTATGGTTCTGCGGCGGAAAGGACAGCCAGGGGCAGGAGCTGGACAACAGGGAGATTCAGCGTCAGATATACTTTGGATATATTGACGTGCCGGGACAGGCCCCGTCTGAAAAACGTCACCATACAACAAACAGGATAGAAGGAAAAGGCATGTACTGGAAGCAGGACACAGGCATTGAGACACTTGAATTCTATCCTTCTGTTGTTTCATCCACCTTTGTGGAATTGACCAGGCACACCGATACCCTTGGATACAGCAGCCCTTCCGATTATATACTGGTTGATGACAATACCTTTATCTATGGCCGTACAGAGTGTGAATTTTCAGGCATCATGACACTCTACATGGTTGACCAGCTTACAGAAGAACAGATTGGCATGAGACTTGGCTTTAATGAAACGGATGAGCTGGAATATTACATGTTCAGGGGCAGAGGCAAAACCGTCGGTCATCTTGCCAGGCTTGAGCCTTTTGCTGAAGACGGGAGTATAATCAAGCTTGGCATGGGGCTTGATTCGCCAGATAAGGTAAAAGGCCAGAGACTGGTATACCGGCCGTTCAGATCTTTTGTTGCCATCACTGAGGAAGAGATGCACCAGGCTGCTGAAAAACGGACAGAATCATTTCTCTGGGACCCTGATTTGCCTAAAGAAAAGGCAGCCGGATCAATGTCAGAAAATGCCCCGCCTCTAACCGATCTTCTTACCGGAAAGAAATTTATCCTGCGATATGATAATAACGGCCCTGTGTGGGAATATAATGTAATTGACAGGAAGAGGCTCAACTGGCGCGTTTTTGGCGAAACAAGCTGGCACGAGGAATCATACCGGGCCTTTGAATGCGATGAAAATCTTGTATTTTTCGCCCATATGCAGAGCAAAAGCACGCCACGGGGAAACGTCAAGATAGCCCTGGACCTGTCAAATGGTCTTACAACCTGCATCGCATCAAAGATGGGCAATGAATACTATGCAAATGAGATATTCTATGAAACCTTCTTTGGCATAGCTGAGATGGAGGGCATAGATGCGCCACGGTACATAAGGCATAATTTCACGGATGAACTTGTAGGAAGGGGATACAGCAGGACATGGGGCACGATGACCTCCATGCATCTCTACACCACACCTCATTCAGCAACCTGGACCATATACACTGATGACCAAACACTCGGCATGCAGTGGAGTTCGCCGTGCATATACATAAAACTGCGTGACAGCGTGTATATTTTTGACCTCCATGAGGAATCCGGCACCACCTATGAGACATGTATTGCAATCAATGACAGGAATATGCGTATCTGCGGGTTTGAATATCACGGCGACAGTAAAGGATTAGACCTCTCAGTCCTTGGCGCCATAGGACGTCCCCTTGGTTCTTATAATGTAAAGGAGCACTTTGGCCCAAAGCTAAAAAGATGAAAAGGTATTTTTCAATCTGCCTGTTTCAACAGCTCTCTGGAATAAAAGACCGCGGCTATCTGCTTCGCACAGCCGTCATCATGATCTCTATCAGCCCGTCGGCCGGGATACTGGAAACCTCCAGTACGGCGCGGGCAGGGAAATCTTCGGTAAAATATTCCTTATAAATTTTATTGAAGGACGGGTAGTTGTTCATATCTGATACAAACACCTGACATTGCACCACATCTTTCAGGGTGTACCCGGCGCTCTCCAGGACTGCCTTTTGATTTTTCAGCGCCTGCCGCGCCTGGGTCTCAAAATCATCTCCGGCGAGTTTCCCTGTTACCGGGTCAAGTCCGAGCTGCCCGGAAAGGTACAGGGTATCACCTGTACGAACCGCCTGGGAATAAGGACCTATTGCAGCCGGCGCATCCGGTGATGAAATAATTTTACGGGTATCAGAGCTTGAACAGGCAGTTAAAACAAAAAGAATTAAGATTACTGTAAGTATATTTTTCATTTTTCATCTCCTTTTCTGATCCTGATATCCCGGACGATTTTCAATCCCAATTTTTTTTATTTCTTTTTTTCTTAGTCGCAGGCTTATTCATTTTCTTCAACTTTCCGGGAGGATATCTTTTCTTAACATCAGAATGATAGGCATATGGCCTGTCATTATCCATCTCAAGTGTCACAAAATCATTAACACTGATTGTTATCCCGCCGGGAAGCGATGCAGAGGCCGTCCATGCCCCGCCCCTTAGATAGAAATAAAGACCTTTTCCGGTATCAAAATAGATACTGCTTGAGGGGTAATACCTGTAAACGTATTTTGCACGATGCCCATGTGCCGGGGCCCATGGTGGAGGCGCCTTTTTTTTGACTTCCGGGTATGCCTGTGGCGGATATGCATTACCGCCGCCGATGACTGCTCTTGTTAAACAGCCAGAACACATTAAAACAACTGCAAGAAGCGGTAACATGAAAAAATATCTCTTTATCATATTGATTCTCCTTTAAAATTTCTGTAAGATATTTTTAATATTTAATTAATCAGAATTCAAGCCATAAAAATAAAACTATTCATGACCCTGATCCGGCAGACCGGCAGAGGTTGAAGAAACGTTCTGTTGTCCAAAAGGCATTAGCCCGTTTTATCTTTGTCCACTGGTAATTGAAAAAATTGATCATTGAAAGGTTTTCTGCTAAATTATTCCGGTCTTAAAAGAATTTGCCCTGTTAAATCATAGAACCGCGAACCACACGAACAAAGACTTTAAGTAATATTTTTTTTGTTTTTAACTTTCGCGTTTTTTGCACCTTTCGCGGTTAGATGAATTAATGGTTTTTGGAGATGCTACTTTCAACTTTGAGCTTTGACCTTTGAGCTATTAATACCCATGGACGGAAAAACCAGATCAAACATAAAACCCGGCTCGCATGTTAAGGTTGTGCAGAAACAGGACCAAAAGACCGGGAAATTAACAGAAGGAATTGTCAAGGATCTCCTGACAAATTCCGCATCTCACCCGCACGGCATAAAAGTAAGGCTTGAAAGTGGGATAGTGGGCAGGGTAAAAGAGATTGTTAATTAATCTTTAATTTTGATTTTTTAATTTTAAATCCATTGATACTTTCGTTTATTTCGCGTGTTTAGCGGTTGATAATTTTTTAGGGGTTGCGTAAAAGAGGAAATAATGGAAATCGGGAAAAGTGTCCAATGTCAGGGGCAACATTCTCTCTTTCCCGGAAATAGTAAAAATGGAAGAATCACGATATATCTATAAACCGACTACTTTATT
>CAZSZQ010000265.1:2073-4371 GCA_964610475.1 uncultured Desulfatiglans sp. | reverse complement strand
TGAAATGCGACTGCTGGAATACTCATTGCGTATTCTTCGGTGATTGCAAAAAATGCATTGTATTTCATTTGTGCCTGAAGCAGTTCCCGACTTGTCAAAGGCAAGATGCTCTGCTGGGGGGCTTAGAGGACCACTATATTGTATTCAGCCGTGATAAATAGTACATATTTCGCGAATCATCTGACCAATTAGGTATAATGAAAGGATGCACTAAAATGAAAGAAGATAAAAACATACTGGAACAGCCTAACAAATTCAAGTGGAGAGAAAATCCTCCAAAAGTAACCCCCGGGGAGATGCGTGCGGCACTGGCAAGCGGTCGTGGATCGGACAAGTTCGAATGTGACTGCTGGAATACCAAATGTCCTAATTTCGGCGATTGCCGCAAATGTGTTGTATATGAAATGTGTTTGAAACAGTTACCGACCTGCGAAAGGGATCTGCTGGAGGAATTGAAAGAACACTATATTGCGCATAGAGCCAATAAATAGTACATATTCCTTTGCGATACATTATATCAGGCTCTCTTTAAAAACTAAAAAGGGTCAGTTCAGAACTTCATTTTTGACACACCACTTGTACCTGTAAAGAATGAAGGTTGACCATGTTATGTTGGGCACTCCTTAGTTTATCTGATGGGACAATCTACTGAAGTACTTTTAATGCCTCATCAGTAGCCTTTAAGAGAGCATCAGCGCCTACCGCCGATCCTGTGGCCTGCTCCATCCACAGATCAGGGGCAAGATCACCCAGCTTACACATCCTTTCTATCTCACCGCCCAGGTTCCCGGATTTTTTTACCTGTTCCTCTATCTGGACAGCTATTAAAGACCCTATAGGATAGTCAGGCAGATACAGGAAACTATTTATCATGTGTGAATAAATCGCAAGGAGCACAACATCATCATGACCTAAAACAGGTGCGTAATATTTATTCCATGTCTCCCTTGCAATCCTTAATACAGCTTCTTTCAGCTGCGCCGGTGTTGCATCGGGATTATCATACATCCAGTGCCATACGGCCATATCTACAACAGCTACCCCGGCTATTTCATACGTACCCCAGAACTGGTCCAGTTTTATTAATGCTGCTGTCTGTTCATCCTCTTTTGCAATGCCAAGCAGCTCCATATCCCTGTCCTGGAATATAAAGGCTATCGCCTCTGTAAATGCTGTATTCGGCACACCGCTTAAAAGATAATTGTCTATATCATACAGGGAGAAGGTCTGTTCTACATTATGCCCCATTTCATGAACCGCAATATTGTACCCCTTGTAATCCATGCCGTCCTTTCCGACACGTGTACGCAGATGGGACATGGCACCCCGCATCCTGGCTCCCCATGCATGACCTGATCCCCGTGCAGGGTCAACCTCGATTTTATCGGTCAGGTATCCTGCCCTCTCTTTAGAAAAGCCAAGGTCCTCCAGCATACGAGGCATATCCTTTGCGAAGGCCTCTGCATCGGGATATTTTTTGCGCGTTACTTTATCCAGTTCCTGTTCCGTGTATTTACCGCGCGGTTTAAATCCGTTGTACCATATATCAAATGGCTCCAGATCACGTCCCAGCCTCTGTTTAATAAGGCCGGCCACTTTCCTGACGGCATCTGAAGATAAAACAGCTTCTAACATCTCTTTTACACGTTCTTCGGGGATTTCGCGGTCCAGATCAAAACTTCTTCTTATATGTGTAGGCGCGGTGGGTGAGTATAGGTCGCGAAGTTTAACCGCTTTAAAATTATCAAGTAATATTTTATAACGGGTATCCGGTTCCGGGCTGCCTGAGATATCTGGGCTTTTGGGTGTTTCGTCGTCAGAATCATTAACCTCTGATTTTTTAACTTCATTGGTAAATGGATTCCAGTCCACGTGCGGGTTGTTTATCACCACCTTCGGTATGGTCTGTGTAACAATACGCTCCATCACCTTCCGGATCATTTTCTGATGGGCAAGACCCTCTTTGCCCCTGCTGTACTGTGCCTTGATCTCATCCCTCAGATTCCAGTGTGAGAGAAGACTCATTCCTTCAGGGAAGCGCCTTTCGCCCTTATCGGTCAGCAGGTGATGCATCCATATATTATACTCAGCAATATACTGCTCCGAAGCGGCTGAGTCCTTGGATATGGCCTGGTTTACCTCTGCAGGGACCCTGGTATCAAATTGTTGGGCCAGACGCGCTTCAGCCCACTGCCTGCGGCTCCAGTTTTTGCCTTCATTTAAACGCTGTTCCAGTGTGGTAAGCGGGAAATTAAGCAGTACAACAAATGCTGCCTTGTTCTTAAAAAGATCATCTGT
>CAZSZQ010000265.1:0-1973 GCA_964610475.1 uncultured Desulfatiglans sp. | reverse complement strand
CTCCTGATCAGGATAAACTGAAAGGAACTCTCTTTTTTTAAAGAAACATAAGGAATAGGGGCGACATTTAATTATATCAATCCACCTTTTCATATTTTGAATTTTTAATTGATAAGGTCATTCCCCCCCTAATATAATTAAAGATCAGTTAATTTATCCTATTCCTGTTCAGCACCGGAACATTCACCTGATTTCTTTAGGGCTTCTATACCCCGGCAATCGCCAAGTTCACATGCCTTTTTAAGATCAAGGCACATTTTTTCCGAGTCGTTCAGTTTATTATAAGCAACTGCGCGATTGTTATAGGCCTGCAAATAGCCTTTCTCCAGCTCAATTACTTTTGTATAGTCTGCAATTGCTTCATTGTATTTATCCAGGTTACTGAAGACATTGCCCCTTTCAAAATAGGCCGCCAGCATTTCAGGTTCTTTTTTAATTGCACGATCGAAATCTTCAACAGCTGTTTTATAATTCTTCTGTGCGCTGTAGGCCTCGCCTCTCAGTTGATAGTTCAAAGCAATTTTTCGGGATCTTTTTATGGCCATATCAAAGTCCTCAATTGCCTTTTCATATTCCTTCAAATTCATATATGCCATACCCCTTCCGGAATATCCTGGGCTGTATTTTTTATCTATATTTATTGCTTCAGTGAATGCTTTGACAGCATTATCATATTCGCCGGCCTTAATGTAATTCAGGCCTTTTACAGTTACCTCATATGCATCTAATGATGTGTTAACACCGGGCAGACTAAAATTGATTTTTAATTTAGTAATACATTCGACGGGCTCCCCATTTTTAGTAGCAGGCGCAAATCTATATTTTTTTGCTGTTTCTATAGCTGAAGCGTCATATATTTTTTCAGGCACAGCTTTTACCACTTGGGGGTCTCTAACCCCTCCCTCTTTTGTAACAACAAATCTTAAAGTAACAAAGCCTTTTGAGAGTATCAGTCCGTCAATTGTCATTATTGAAGGATAAATCGGCTGGGCTGGTCCAAGAACCCTGGGAGGTATTATATCTGGCTGGATATGCATAAATGCTTTCTCTCCAGGATTCGATTCATCAGATGCATAAGAGATCGTATATAAAAGCGGTATAAAAAGAATCAGCACAATCGACAAATACCTTTTCATAATATCTTCTCCATTTTAAATAATGATTTACAGTTAAATTTATTTATTAATGTAGCCTGTTAAAATTTAACGGTTGATTGCAGGGGACATACTCTACTAACAGCCACCCTCGTGCCATTCCCGCGCAAGCTGGAATCCATTTTTTATTTGGCTCTTTCTAGCAACCTTTTTTCATTAATATCTGATAACTGATCATCGATCATTGAAATATTTAATCAAAAATCTTCTGAACAATTTGATAATCTGTATGCAGATCCTCAATTGCCTTTTTAATAGTTTCTTTACTGCCAGTACCGACTATAGATTGTAGCGCTTCCACGGATTCAGCCAGGTTTTTCCGGGCCAGCATAAAATCCGGGTTTTTTGACTTAAGCCATTCCGGCAGTGTTGAACTGTTTAGGGCCTGCATCTTCTGCTTCAATTCTTCAGCAGAAGTCCGGATCTTTTCAATATCGTATTCCGGCAAATAATAATGGTACAGCATATAAAAAGTGGAATGAAAATCCTCCAGTTCTTTTAAAACCGGGCGGGTAAGGCGCATTAGCACTTCAAACCGTCGATGAACCTCTTCAGCCGCAGTAAGAAGCCTGCTACTATCGTCCGTTGCCGCTGCTGCCTTATATTCTGCGCCTGCATTCTTAAGCTTTTCTATCCCTTCTTCCCATGCAGTTTTCTTTTCTCTCAGGATTCCAGGCAAGTTGGCTGCTGCTACCTTTAAGATACCTTCTTCTACTGGTGGTTGCAGATCTTTCAGCATCTTCGTGTCTTTATTTGGCCATGCATCATGCCAGATCTTGAAGATTACTTCATGAAACGAAGCCAGTTCCGGGACATCTG
>CAZSZQ010000264.1:0-4387 GCA_964610475.1 uncultured Desulfatiglans sp. | reverse complement strand
TATTTTTTGTCATACCGGGTGTATTGCCCAGTTCTCCCACTCCCAGGGTGATCTGCATGGCATCCGCGACCGATTGTGCTATAGCATCCTGGATTGTAAAAATATCGTCCAAGGTTCGATCGTAGGTTTCTGACCAGAGATGTTTATCCTCTCGTGTATTTATAAGTTGCACTGTTATTCGTACCTGTTTATCGACTTTGCGTACACTGCCCTCCAGGATGTACTCAACATCCAGCATTTTACTGATTGTCTGCAGGTTCTCGTTTTTACCCTTGAAATAAAAGGACGATGTGCGTCCGCGTACTTCCAGTTCTTTTATCCTGGTGAGGTCATTTAACAGCTCTTCTGCGATACCGTCTGCAAAATATTCCTGTTCTTTTTCAGGGGAAAGGTTTTCAAATGGCAGGACAGCTATGGTTTTGGGCGTTCCCTTTAAATCTGATGCAACAGTCTTTTGTCCAGTCATTGGAGAAGCCGGTAATGTCTTTTGATAGTTGTGAGAATACATCATCCATCCTGTTATGCCTGCTGCTATGATAATAACAATAATTGCTGATGTAATTATCAGGCGTGGCAGCCGTCGGGTTACCTTCTTCTCACCAATTACCTTCCCGGCAGATTTTGAATCGGTCAGCACCCGGTATACCCGCACTGGTACAGTTATATTCTTTACATTGTGCTCGCCTAAAAACTCATACCCCAGATCAAGTTTTGTACTCACCTGATCAAAGGCGGTCCTGGAAATGCAAATCCCTCCTGGTTCAGCAAGTCCCTCAAGTCGGGCGGCAATGTTCACACCATTACCAAATATTTTACCGTCCTCTTCAATCACATCACCAAGGTTGACGCCAATCCGAAAAATCATCCTTCTGGATTCAACCAGATTGTCATTTTTCTTTTTCAGTTGCTGTTGTATCTTGACGGCACATTCAACAGCGTTTACGACACTGTTGAACTCAGCAAGTAAATTATCTCCTGGAGCATCAACAACTCGGCCTTCATACTCTTCAACTAATTTGCTGATAAGCCTTTTGTTTTCTTCAAGGCTCTGAACAGTCCACGCCTCATCAGCTTCCATCATCCGGCTGTAGCCAACAACATCAGCGCTTAATATTGCAGTGAGTTTGCGTTTGGTTCTCTCCTGGTTCATTTTAATCCCTCTTTCAAGTTAATTAAGACCAGTAATGCAAAACATACGTTTAAAGATATTTTCCAAACAGGGCCGCTATTGCTACTTATTTCTGCTCTAAATCTATACCATGCTTAATTCCTTCAGCTAACCAATGCCTGATGAGTGTCTGATATGGAATCGATTTCATATTGGATAGTTTCTTGATGGCTAAGATTTGCAAGGGATCAACTTTTATTGTAACATTTTTGAGTTTTCTTTTACGCTTACCCGAAAGAATTTCCTGCCGAAGATTTCCTTCAAGTGTAAAATCTACATCCTCATCTGAGATTTCATCAAGGATATTTCTATCTAAATAGTAGTCCTTCAATTCCTTATTCTCTTCTTGTTTTGTTTTCATTGTTTATCCCCTCTGATTTTTGTAATAACGCATTTCTGCCCGGTCCATATCCCATCCAGTAATAGGCCTGGCAACCCCCTTTTGCTTCAATTCAAAAACTACTGTGATAAATCTTCCATCCAATGTCGGACCGAAGACTACATAATGTCCTTTTTTAGTTTTTCGGAAAAAGGGTTTATTAGCAAAAACCTCTTCAACCTCATCTGGAGTTATCCCATGTCCAAGCTCAATATGAAGAGAATTGCCTTCATCCCATTCAAAATCAACTATCCGCAAAGATTGCCTCCGATGCTAAGTCCTACATAGTATTACTTTATCAGGTAAAAATGTCAATTCCATTTTTTAATTAGTGGTCCAGTCTTCCATGGTGGACTTTTATGAAACCAAATATCATTTCCTTGTATTTGTTAAGAGTGCGGATAGTCCCCTCTTCGTCTTCACCCATAAGACGGTTGTAACCGGCTACATCGGCGCTTAGAAATGCTGTGATTTTTCTTTGGAATGTATCCATCTCCACAATGTATTATAGACCAGTAAGCAAGATAAATGTTTTGAAAATATTGTAAGATAAGACAGTTAAAGAATTCTAACTGACTGGATATTAATCTATTGAATTTCTTATGTCAAAATATGAATATCCTAATTAAGCATAAATCAACTTTCTATTGAATTTTATTAAATATCGCTGATATAATACTTGCAAAATAGCGATAATCAAAATATAAAAATAGCGGGCCATATAATAACTATATAGCGAAAGGTAATTTCAACATGACAGAACTCTATCCAAGATGGCAAAAGACAACAATAAACCGTTTGATATCAGAAAGACGGGTTCTGCTCCTAAACGGTCCGAGACAAAGCGGTAAAACCACACTGGCACGGGAGTTGGATCCTGAACAGGTAGAATACAGAACCCTGGATGACAGCACACTTAAAGAGGCTGCCGAAAACGACCCGCAAGGGTTTATAAAGCGAACAATGAAAACACTTATTATTGATGAAATTCAGCGTGCCCCTTCATTACTCCCAGCGATTAAAAAAGCGGTGGATGAGGACACAAGTCCAGGACAATATTTATTAACAGGTTCAGCCAATATTCAATCTCTTCCTACTGTCAGGGAATCACTTGCCGGAAGAATTGCCAAAATCCGGCTACGCCCACTAGCACAGGGAGAAACAAAAAGAATAACTCCCCGGTTCATTGAATCTGCATTCAAACAATCATTTTCACAGGATCATACTAAATATGATCGCGATGACTTACTTGAAATTGCTTTTGGCGGCGGTTTTCCTGAACCGTTGACACTACAGGATCGTGCCCGGAAAAGATGGCATGATGATTATATCAATGCCATACTTGAAAGAGACCTGAAAGATATCGCCAAGATTTATCGTAAAAATGCTATACGAGAGTTGGTAAATGTACTTGCCGCATGGTCAGGAAAGTTTATGGACATTTCTGCTATAGGGTCATGGCTATCTATTAAACGACCAACAATCGAAAGCTATATTAATGCATTAGAGACACTCTATCTCGTAGAGCGTGCAGCCCCATGGACAAAAACTGATTATGATAGGGCAGGCAAGCAAAGCAAACTCTTTATGGTTGATAGCGGCCTGATGACATCTATACTCGGATGGAAAATGGATCAAGTCCGTTTTGACGCTGACCGCTCAGGCAAACTTATAGAAACTTTTGCGTTTAATGAATTAATGGCACAAGTCGATGCCGGAGACGGCTCATATGAACTATTTCATTATCGCGACAGAGAAAAGCGTGAAATCGATTTTTTAATAGAAAGGGAGGATAATGCATTGCTTGGGATAGAGATCAAGGCCGGATCGGCGATTGATAAAAAAGATTTTATGCACATGACATGGTTTAAGAATAATTTAGCAAAAAACAGATCATTTGTGGGTATAATTCTTTATACAGGTGAGTTCCCGGCCTCTTTTGGTAATGATATGTGGGCCATTCCTTTCGGTCTCTTATGGTCTTAAAAAATTGAAAATAATATAACCAATATCATTCACACTCAAAATCATTATCGCCAACCGGATGAAAAAGATTGGCAACCCATAAACTCGAATATCTTTGCTAAATACAATCATCAGGGTCAATATCAAGAATCAGGGCCACAGCTTTTTTTATTCTCCCGATATCATCAACCGATATTTCACCTATCCTGTCTGAAAAACGGTTGTGGCTTATGGCTCTTATCTGAAAGCAATCAACTGCAGACCTCTTTTTTAAACCATTGGCCTGGTTTGGTTCAAGGACTGTAAAGAAGGGATTATTTTCCCATAAAGAGTTCCATCCGGTTATTGGAACAACTATGGCCAGTTTGAGGTTCTTACTATGACCCGGATTCAAAACTACTACAGGCCTTCTTTTTTTTATCTCATCTCCCAGTGTTGGGTCGAGATTAACCCAGTAGATATCACCTGTTTTCAAAATCTTCTCCATCGAGTGAATCAAAGAGATTCTCATAGGCCCCTTTACCGATCAGCTCCATCGCCTTTTCTCTTTTGAGTTCCCTGAGCCTTTTTTGATCTGTTCTTATTTTTTCTTTAACAGCCTGCCTGATATATTCACTAAGGCTTTTATAATTCAGTTGTTTATGAGTTCCTTTTATGAATTCATAATCTTCACTGTCCAGTTGCAGTTTTGTTTGAGTCACCATTTTATGCCTCCTATTATTGGGGTATATATTTATATCAAAATATACCCCCAATATCAAGGCCTATAAATTTACATATTATTTAAAATAGATAATATCATTCACACACAAAATCATTATCACCAACAGGCTTGCAGAAATCACCCCAGTTTCCGGATTTACGCCAGTAATCCA
>CAZSZQ010000263.1:0-4397 GCA_964610475.1 uncultured Desulfatiglans sp. | reverse complement strand
CCCGTAAGAGCTGCTGTAATTATAACTTTTCCCATAATAATATCTCCATTTATTCCGGCGGGAGGTTTAATCTTTCCTAATGTTGATTTGCATAAAATCCCATGCCGTATTGAAAATGTTCTTCCATAAACGGTCTCACAAAATCAAATCCTATGGTAATTGGAAATACAACATAACTTCCCCCCGGTGCCAGGGTATCAATTGCCCTGCGGTATTCTGCTTTGATTTCCTCCGGAGTCACACCAGGCTTTTCAAGTACCTTCTGATTGTCAAAACCACCGCAAAATGTAATCTTATCCCCATATTTTTTCTTCAGTTCACCAAGGTTTTTATTGCTTCCTGCCTGCAAAGTATCAATTGCATCAACACCAATCTCAATAAAATTTTTAAAAATCGGTTCAATGTGACCGCAGCTGTGATGCTGATACATCACTCCTGCCTCATGGCAGGCATCAACCATTCTCTTTAAATGGGGTTTGATAAGTTTTCTCCAGGTATCCGGTGCCATGAACATACGATCTGCAGCGCCATAATCATCATGGGCATTAATCACATCTACCTTATAATATTTGGCAATTTTCTTGAAATACTCTATCTTCCAGTCAGCAATTGCTTCAAAATAGGCATAACATTCATCCGGATCAGAAGCCAGGGCCATAAGTGCATTTTCAAACCCCATCATTGCATGTAAACGTTCAAAAGGCCCGTTGATGACCATGCATAAAACCAGTTTATCCTCATCATAAGCGCTTTTCCCATTGGCCATTGGTACAATTCCGGCACCAGCAACCAATGCCATGACATCCGTATGGACATCAATATCCGCCTGTTTTTCCCAGTCTATGGCTTCCAGGTCCGGAAACTTTACATGGTTTCTCCAGTCAGTAATATCCTCAAACATAATATTTCCTGTAGTTGGCATTGGTGCTCTCGCCTGGGGTACATAGGTCCATTCAACGCCGAACTCATCAAGGCCTACATCAATGCCACAATAACGTTCCATTTGCGGCCTGGCCTGTATGATAGAGATATCTGTAAATGATGAAGGTATGAATGCCGGCACCCCATGATGATATGCAATAAGTGCATTTTCTCTTTTAGTCATAATAAATCATCCTCTAACCACAGCATAAATTATGCATGCTTCTCTATAACTGTTTATCGTTCGCAGATCGGACCATATCCAGTACCACAGTACGTGTAGGTTCTTTCCGGTACTCTGTTCAGTTCATCTTCATCGATCTCGGCAACGCAGCGTACCATTGCGCCGTCACCCATGTACCATCGAATCGGAAAACAGTAGAACCTGAAACGTTTGCCTGATACCTTGTCCAGATCTCCGCCGAGGTTCTCGACACCAACTATACCGTGCCCAAGCATCTGCTTGTGGCAAGGTTCCCATGTTCCCTCACAACCGATTGCCTCCAGATCACCAAACTTGGCATCATAGGCAGCCTTGCCATGGAGTTTGATATAGGCATTTTTCTCAAATTCTGCATAGGCCTCCTCACCGAACTGTTCAGCGTATTCTATAGTGATAGGTCTTCCCGAATTTCCGGGCAGGTTCATCTGGGGAGGCCCATTCTTACCCATTGCTGTATGAAGGGGATGGTCAAGGGCCTGCATATCCATGGCCACACACTTGACTTTGTGCTTTACAAACCATTTACCGGCCTCTACACCGGTACCGCATGAATAGTGAAAGTACTCTTTTGAGTCATCGAATTTTCGATGCATCCCGGTGTTAAGGCATACAACCATTCCCTTGAGTTCCTCAGGTTTTATGTTCGCTCGCTTGCAGGCATCTTCGAGATGCTCGGGAAGGATCAGGCCCCAGCGGTGGATTTTGATTTCAAGGCATATTGCGTCACCCGTATAGGCATCGACCGGCATTTCGTGGGTATAACGTGCCCTTTTTCCATCGAATTCGCGCTCCATAACATGACGTGGCGCATCGGCATGAGTACCTGTGTGCTGTACGCAGTCAACCCTCTGAGTCAGAACACCACCCTTTGCCATAGTATGCATCGAATCGATGACAGGCTTGACAAAATAAGGCCAACGGGGGATCTCCGCACTGAATGGATGTGTCAGATCAACAAATACCTTTTTACCCATATTTATACCTCCCTGATGTTAATAGAATATTTATAAATCTCATTTTAATTGACTTTTTTACTTTACCATTGTAAAGTTTTTTTATTTTACCATCGGACATCATAAATGACAAGAAGAAATATTTTCTTATGGTTATTTTAATGAAAAAGTACCCTTACCTATTTTCTCCCATAAAAATAGGTAATTTTACATATAAGAACAGAATTGAATGTGCGCCAATGGCATTCGCGTTGATAGCCTGTAACCCTGAAGCCGCAGATAAATCTTTCAGAAAACTGGAAGCGCCTGCCAGGGGCGGGTATGCCTGTGTATCGGTCGGAGAGCTTGATGTAAATTTTACTAATGCAATCAGAATACCGTTACCACTAGTCGATTTTACACAAACTGCTGGGTATGCAGTTGAAAAAGTAGGAGAATACGCAAAAAGAATCAAAAAACACGGTTCGATTGCATTGTGCGAACTTGTGCATCCGGGGGCAGAAAAAACACCTTTCGGCCCGGATCAGGAGGCTATTGGCCCAAATGATGAAACCCGTCCGAACGGAGTTATCGTACGTTCCATTACCTTAATGGACATGGAACAAATATCAGATGACTTTGTTACATGTGCAAGGTTTGTAAAAAATTGCGGATATGATGGTGTCCTTGTTCATGGAGGGCACGGCTTTTTATTCACCCAGTTTTTATCCCCTGCCTACAATAAAAGAACCGATGAATACGGCGGCAGCCTGACTAATCGTGTTAAATTTCCAATAATGATACTGAAGGCTGTAAGGGAAGCGATGGGTCCTGATTTTTTAATTGAATTACGCATAAGTGCTCATGACGGTAATGAAGGAGGTGTAACTCCTCTTGAAACAGGTGAGTTTGTGGCTATGCTGGATGGGATTATCGATTCAGTACAAATATCAAGCGGGCTCTATTATGATGCCATCGCTACCAGACAGTTTTCTTCAATGTATGTTGAGCATGGCTATAACGCTGAGCTTTCAGCAATAATAAAAAAATACACGAAACTGCCTGTAGGGGTTGTTGGGGGTATTAATTCTCCTTCCCAGATGGAGGAAATTATCGCTGAAGGAAAAGCCGACTATATCGTCCTTGGAAGACAGTCAATCGCCGACCCTGATATTGCAAATAAGACAAAACATGGAAAAGAGGATTTAATCAGAGGCTGTATAAGATGCTTTAAATGTTTTCCAGGGTCGCCTGAAGAAGGTTATAAAGACCTGCCTTTCACAAGTATGGAACTGGCTAAGATTGTCGGATACTGTTCAATAAACCCCCATGCGAATCTCCCCTTTGATCCATCTTCGCTGGAACCGCCAAAGGCATTTAAAAAAGTTATGATTATTGGAGGGGGCCCGTCAGGAATGCAGGCCGCTATAACCGCTTTTGACAGAGGACATGAGGTTGTACTGGTAGAAAAGGAGGATAAGCTTGCAGGGCTGTTATTCTTTACAGACCAGGAGAGTGACAAAATTGATCTGATGAATTTTAAAAATCTATTGATACGTGAAGTAAATAGTCGATCAATAGAAGTGTGTCTCAATACAAAGGCAGATAGAAATTTAATAACCAGGATCAAACCTGATCATATCATTATAGCTACAGGCTCTGAGCCTTTAACACCAGATATTCTAGGAATAGAGTATGCAATACAATCACTGGAGGTCTATAGAGGTAAAATAATTTGTGGGAAAAGGGTGATAATGGTCGGCGGGGGTTTGATTGGTTCGGAACAGGCGCTGCATCTCGCAAAAAATGGTCATGAAGTCATCATTGTTGAAATACTGCCCCGCATTGCAAATGAATCTTACGGCATGTACCGTGAAGCCCTGGTGCGCGAAATCAGCAGGGAAAATATAAAAATCATGGAAAACACAAGATGCCTTGAGATAGGCCATAACTTCATAAAGGTTCTTTCATCTGATGGAAATGATAAAATCCTTGAGGCAGATACAATTCTTTACGCACTTGGAATGAAGCCAGCCTCATTTGATGAATTAAAGGTTTCAGCAGGAGATATCCCTGTAGATATAATAGGTGACGCTATAAAACCCGGCAAGATTGATCAGGCTATAAGCAGTGCTTATCACGCAGTTATAAATATAGGTAAATGATAATATATTAAAAAGGAGAGATTTAAATGGAAACTAAAAAATATCCAGATGACTGGATGGTTGTTGATCATGTCATACCAGGAGTTACCGCCGAGATGCTCGACTGGTGGTGGGTCAACATGGAAAAGGGTTATGAACTCTGGTGCCCTGATGAGC
>CAZSZQ010000262.1:0-4403 GCA_964610475.1 uncultured Desulfatiglans sp. | reverse complement strand
GGCTGACATTCATTTCAAGATTATAATTATCAAGGTTTCTCCGTGTAAAATTGGCAGAACCAAGGATAACCCTGGAGGTGCGTTCCTTATATTCAAACAGGGCGAATTTACTGTGATACTGTTCCCCATGGGTGTCATACCAGCGCATCCTTATCTTTTTCCCGGACCCGGCAAGCAGTTTACGTGCTGCCTGCCGGTTGGGGACGCCGTTCTTTTCTCTCCCAAAGGCATCCTTATTAGGGTCAAGCACTATTCGTATTTCTGCTTTTCTCTCCGATGCATTAATAAGCGAATCGATAATCTCTCTGTCAGAGAGATAAAAGACCCCGATGCTGATCATGTCGCCATTACCTGCCTGATCTATGCTATCCAGCAGGGTATCCTCTATCTTTTCTTCTGTGATCAACCGGACACGTGCGTGATCACCCGCTTCTTTCTTCTTTTCTGGGGGGATGTAAAAATCAAGCGGGACAAGGCTTTCGCCTGAAAACTCGGCTACTGTCTTTTCTGCATTGTACAGCTCCATCGCAAAAGGCCCTGCTATTTCAAAGGCCACGTTTGAATGTGCTGAACTGCCGTCATGAGGATTGGCTGAGGTAACTATGCCCCGGAGATCTCCTTTGTGATCAGCCACAAATACCTTCCTGTGATTGGCCTTGAAGTTCAGCATTTCAAGGTATGATCGAAGGGTCACCCTTTTGCCTGTGTCAGAGAAGGGGTTGGGGAATATTCCTCCCTTATAAGAATTGTCGAACCATTGAAAAAAGGCCCTCCACAGGGGCGAATAGATCATGTTGCTGTCTCTGAGAGAGTGAAGGTCGGTCTGGATAACATTCACACCGGCCTTTTTAAGAGAATCCAGCTCCTTTGAATCGGCGCCATAATATATGCTGTTAATGGGGTCGGTAATAAGATCTATATTCATGCCGGGGTGATCCTGTTTGCTTTTTATAAGCCTTCGGGTCAGCTCATCCGCCAGGTTTCTGTATGGATTATCTCTCTTTCCGACATAGGGATTAAAAAGGAACATATCAATAAGGATATACCTCTCTGCCCTGTCGATTAGAAAAAACATCCGGTCAAAAATTTCCTGTTCAGATACGCTCCTCCCATCGACATCCGTATAGGTGAGGTCGCAGAGAAAATCTATATCATCAGGGGCAATGCTGTATTCCGGGCTTTCATAGTTTGTGCCCGTGGGATTTGGCTTAAGTGAATGATATAACCCGTTTGCAATGATAAACATGAGCAGGAGAAGAATGATGTTTCGAATATGTTTAACCATTTATCTTTTTGACCATCCTTTTTTACTTACTGTTTAACGATTTTACCAACATTGACAACATTGTAAAAAGGTAAGTTATCACGCAAAGCCGCAAAGAACACCAGGAAAAACAATTTTATAATAAGTATTTACCTTTGTGACTTTGTGTCTTTGTGTGAGATTCAGCTTTTTTTACGAAACCATCAACATTGGTATTTTTGATAAATAATGAGCATTTTCTGCTGTCTCATATTAGAGGATGCACCCCAAATATCAAAACTCATTTGAATTGATATTTTGAGGTACCCCCTATATTATGTAGATGAATTAATTGCATTTTTATTCCTTTTGACCTGATCATACGGAGTTATAATGAGAAACATAAATTATCTTTTTTCATTTGCTGTCATAATCATTTTATCAGGAGGTGCCATGGCTGATCGTGATTATCATACTGAGGCATATAAGATTCATAACGAGATTTTCAATATCGATACTCACAATGATACATCCATGCTGATGCAGAATACGGATTGGAACATCGCAGAAGAACACTCAGTAAATGATAAGATGATAACCCGTGTTGACCTGCCCAGGATGAAAAAAGGCGGGCTGGATGCAGCGTTTTTTGCCGCCTTTGTAGCGCAGATGGAACGAACAGATGTAAATTATAAAAACGCACAGCAGGAAGCGGATAATATGATAAAAGCCGTAAAAAATATGTATAAGGCAAATCCTTCTGTTATCAGGGCTGCAACTACACCAGAAGAGGCATTTTCAAACAAAGAAAAAAATCTTTTAACAGCCTTTATCGGGTTGGAAAACGGATTCCCTGTTGCTTTAGATATCACGAATATTAAAAAATATTATGATATGGGTGTCCGGTATATTACTTTATGCCATTCAAAAAATAATGATATCTGTGATTCCTCTAACGATAAACCTGAGCACAATGGCTTGAGCGAGTTCGGCAAAAAGGTCATAAAAAGGATGAATGAGCTGGGTATGATAATAGATGTTTCACACATTTCAGATAAGGCCTTTTATGATGTAATTGAACTGAGCCAGGTACCTGTTGTAGCCAGCCATTCCAGTGCACGCGCAGTATGTGATAATCCTCGCAACATTACCGATGAAATGCTGCTGAAACTGAAAGAAAATGGCGGTGTTATTCAAATGTGCATTCTCAGCGACTATGTAAAGACTCCACCCAAAAACCCGCAAAAGGAAAATGACCTTGCTGTACTTGAAAAAAAATATGGAAAATTTAATGAAATAACAGACAGGGCAATCATTGATAAGGCCCTGGCAGAATGGGGTGCTATCGGAGCAAAGTACCCAGGTGACCTAGCAACAGTAAAGGATTTCGTGGATCACATTGATCACGTGGTAAATATTATTGGCATAGATTACGTTGGTATTGGCACTGACTTTGACGGTGGCGGAGGATTAAGAGACTGCAGGGATGTTTCCGAATTACCAAACATTACGGCCGAGTTATTACGGCGGGGATACAGCAAAGATGATCTCAAAAAAATATGGGGAGGGAATTTTATGAGGGTATTCAGGCAGGTTGTAAAAGCGGTAAAATGAAAACAGGAAAACCCAAAATGCGCTTCTAAAAGAGGCTTGCTTTAAACGGTTTTATACAGGACGCGCCTGCTGCAACCTGTTTTATGTAAGTATAATACAGTTATCTGTTTTGATATATCAGTCAAGCAAAGACAAAAAACGGTCAGCACTGACTACCCACGTATCTTCAGCAAGCCTTTGTATGACTCCGCCTGTATCAACCAACTGAACGCCAAGAGTTGGCCCCTGAGACATCCGGTTATTTCGTGTTTTGAGGGCAGGTGAAAGCCTTGTGTCACCGGTTTTTACCTCTACTGCCATTACAGGTTTACGATCTAACGTGACTATAAAATCTATCTCTTTCTTATCAATGGTTCTTAAATAATAAAGCTCATATAAACCATACCCCATGTCTGTTAAGGTTTTGCAGGTTCTGTACAGAGAGGCTGCTGTCATGTTTTCAAGTCTGGCAGGAACTTCAGGGACATAGTACCAGTCCATAAAATACCATTTTTTTTCTTTTTTAAGCCCCCTTGATATCTTGTTAGTCCAGGGGCTTATTGAAAACAGAAGATAAAGCTTTTTAAGCTGCTCCAACCAGTTTTTAACTGTTGTATGGGCAGCCTCAAGTTCCCTTCCCAATCCTGACATGGAAAGAGGTGACATTACACGTGATGGTAAAATGCTTAACAGGTGTTCAACCTTATCCAGTTCACCTACCCTCGTCAGATCTTTTAAATCCTGCCGCACAACCAGACTCATATAATCCTGGTGCCACTTACGACTAAACCTCTCATTCTGTTTTAGAAAAGGCTCAGGGAAAGGCCCATGCTGAAAAAGAAGAGAATAGGCATCTGTTACTTCAGATGAAACAGGTTGGTTGATTTGATCATTAAATGAGGAAAGAAGGCGTTCATGACTACCTTCCGTTAAAAAGCATGTAGTATTTTTTATTCCGATAGTTTCTCTTATATTAAATGGGAACATGTGAAAAAGGTTATGCCTGCCTAAAAGTGAATCACCTGAGCGGCGAAACATATCAAGGCGTGCACTGCCAGTTACCAGAAAGCGGAATTCGTCATTGAAAAGATCATAGACCCCTTTAAGGATATCTTTCCAATGGTTGCGCTTATGTATTTCATCAAATACGATCCATGGGTCATTTATCCCAAGCGTACGCGCAGGTGACTCAAAAAAGCGGCTGTCAGCCTGATATGCCTTTCTGGTGGCTATGTCATCCCAATTAAAGTATAGAGAAGACATACCCCCTTTCTCCAGCCAGTTTTTTGCCAGCATGGATTTGCCTACCTGACGCGGACCAGCCAGGAACACCATGTGTCTTCCGGTTAAAGTTTCGTCAAAGGCATAGTTTTCTACATTTCGGGGTATATAATTTTTTGTTGTCATGACGCTCATATTATCGCGATAAGATGAGCGAGTCAACTCATATTATCGGAGGCTTTAACCAAAGAATTTTTCCCATGGTCACCGTGTAAAAATTATGCTTTGACGTTCTGCGTCTTCTTCTTAAAAATGATGACTATTATTAATACCGGCTTTCCCTTCA
>CAZSZQ010000261.1:0-4408 GCA_964610475.1 uncultured Desulfatiglans sp. | reverse complement strand
AAGGTGAGGGTTCCATCCTGGGCGCCCTTGGCGGACTTCTGGACGGGGATAACAGATAGAAATTTTACATCCGGGAATATACAATTTCCGGATGAAAAATTTAAACGGACACCGGCTGAAATATTTATTATTTTTATCTCAGTCAATATTGGAAAGTAACATACAAAATTATAACATCCATTTGAAAAAGCAATAAGACATTGACACATACTGTTACATCCCATATACTCCATCTCCGTTAAATTGGTATAAAATACAGCAACAAAGCCTTTTTTAATTACATTCAACCCGACACAAAAATTTAAGGAGGAAACAATGAAGACGAACACTATCTTTCTGAGCCCGGATGAGATGCCCCGTAAGTGGTACAATATTCTGGCAGATATCAAGATGAATCCACCCCTGGGACCGGATGGCAAGCCTGTCAGCCCTGATATGCTTGCTCCTGTTTTTCCAATGAATCTTATTGAACAGGAAGTCAGCACCGAAAGATGGATAACCATACCTGATGAAGTAATGAATATATATGCCATCTGGCGTCCGTCGCCCCTTGTGCGCGCAAAGGCACTCGAAAAGGCCCTTGGAACACCGGCAAAGATATATTATAAAAATGAAAGCGTCAGCCCGGCCGGAAGCCATAAACCAAACACCGCTGTGCCCCAGGCTTATTACAACAAGGTATTCGGCATTAAAAAACTAACAACCGAAACAGGTGCAGGGCAGTGGGGAAGCGCCCTCTCCTTTGCATGCAGTCAGATCGGTCTTGAATGCAAGGTATTTATGGTTCGCATAAGCTTTGATCAAAAACCTTACAGGAAGGCCATGATGCAGGCTTGGGGAGGCAAGTGTATTGCCAGCCCAAGCAATGAAACCAATGCAGGCAGGGCGATTCTTGCGTCCGATCCTGATACACCGGGAAGTCTTGGCATAGCCATAAGCGAGGCAGTAGAAGCCGCTGTAAGTGATACGAGCGGTAAGACACGTTATTCCCTTGGAAGTGTTTTGAACCATGTTATGATGCATCAGACAGTAATAGGTCTTGAGGCTAAAAAACAGCTTGAAAAGGCCGGTGTTTACCCGGATATAGTAATCGGCTGCGCGGGCGGAGGAAGCAACTTTGCCGGTATAGCATTTCCATTTGTCTTTGATAAAATACATGGAAAACAGATTGCTATCTATCCTGTCGAACCTCTGGCATGTCCGACACTCACCAGAGGACCTTTTGTATATGATCATGGTGATACAGCCAGATATACACCCCTTCTGCCGATGTACAGCCTCGGCCACGCATTTGTGCCTCCGCCGGTTCATGCAGGCGGTCTTCGCTATCATGGCATGTCCCCTACGGTAAGCCAGCTTGTTTCGGAAGGATTACTGGTGCCCAAGGCAGTTTCCCAGCTCAATGCGTACAAGGCCGGTGTGCTTTTTGCCAGGACCGAAGGGATCATACCGGCTCCGGAATCAAATCATGCAATAGCACAGGTAGTTGAAGAAGCTATGAAGGCAAAAGAAAACGGGGAAGAAAAGGTTATTCTCTTCAATCTCAGCGGCCATGGTCTTCTGGATCTTGGTTCATATGAAAAATATTTTGCAAACGAGCTTGATAATTTTTCAATTACTGATGAAGAACTGGAAAAATCAGAGGCTGTTTTCAAGGACTTCCCAAAACCGGAATTACTCAAGAGTATTTAGATTTTTTAGATCAGGAAAACTATCACTGTTTTTAGCAGATTGATTACAGTGATAGTTCCACCTGTTTAATTTTATGATCAATCTTTCAGGAGGAGAAAGTTATGAAATTAAAAAAAATATGTTTATTGATTTGTTTTTTATTTTTAATCCCGATGAGATCATTTGCCTATGATCTGCCGGCAATCAACCTTGGTTTTACCAGCTTTATGGATGGCGCTCCGCCTTCAGGTCCAGGGCTCTATTTTACACAGTATATCCAGTACTGGACATCTGAAGAGTTTATGGATGCAGATGGTAATGACCTTCTGCCGACATCAGGCGAAGATCTTGATGTATGGATAAGTCTTTCGCAGTTTATCTATCAATCTGATACAGAGGTGATGCTGGGTGCCAAATGGGGACTTGATGTTATTGTTCCCTATGTTTCATTGGATTTAGATTATGGAACTGGAGGGCCTTTTTTGGATAACGGTTCGGCACTTGGTGATCTCTGGGTTGGCCCTTATCTTCAATGGGATCCGATAATGGGGCCAAATGGTCCTAAATTTATGCACAGGATTGAATTCCAGCTTATCTTCCCGACCGGCAGTTACGATTCAAACAGGGAGCTTAATCAGGGCAGCAATTACTTTACATTTAATCCATACTGGGCAGCAACATACTTTTTTACCCCAAGGTTTACAGTTTCAACACGAATCCATTATTTATGGAATGGAGAGAATGATGAACCTAACCGATATGCTGTTCTTTCAGGCGCCACTGAAACACAGGCCGGCCAGGCTGTTCATCTGAATTTTGCAACATCCTATGAGCTTTTACCAAGCAGACTCAGGGTAGGCTTGAACGGTTACTACCTCAAGCAAATCAGTGACTCAAAAGTTAATGGCAGTGATAATCCGGGAAGCCGTGAACAGGTATTGGGGATAGGCCCGGGGCTTCTCTATTCCTTTAATAAAGATGCACATCTGTTTTTTAATTCATATTTTGAAACCGCAGCAGAAAACAGGCCGGAAGGTGCACGGATCAACCTGAGGTTTGTATATCATTTCTAATTTTTTTTAGGGGCGAATAACTATTCGCCCCTATGTTATTAAACCGCCTTGTACCTTGAGCCCCTTGACCCGCCATAGCCTTGGCGACGGCTTATGCGCCTGAGCCTTAAGACGACTTACCTCTTTATATCTACCATCCCCCTGAGTTTGTCATATTCTTCCGGTGTATCAACATCCATTGCTGCAAGAGACATGTCTATATTCATATATTCAACAGGATATACTTCAAGGAGGTCTCTGCCTCCCCTGTCGCCCTGAATGAGGTTCAGTTCATCAAAAAGCCTTCTTTTAAAAATGACAGGCGCCCCTTTTTTGCCATTATACAGGGGAGAGATTATCGGTTTTTCAGTCTCCTGAAAGGCGGTAATAAGCCTGTTTATTATACCTTCATCAACCATAGGCTGATCTGCCATAAAAAACATTACCGCATCAGTTTTTTCATCAACTGCGTTCAGGCCTGCCTTCATGCTACTGCTCTGCCCTGTCTGCCAGTCTTTGTTAACTATTCGTTTTATTTCAGGATACTCATTGTCTTCAATAAGCGGGAGATCAGGTTGTGTAACAATGATTATCTCATCGATAATGGAGGCAAGAATATTTTTTATCACAATAGAGACAAGGGTTTTACCGCCTATTTCAAGCAGTTGTTTTGGTTTGCCCATCCTGCTTGACCCGCCCGCAGCTAGTATTATAGCGGTAACATGCCCATTACAGGGAAATGGTTTAATAAATGTCCTGTATTTATAGGAAGTGATAATGGTCTTCTTAACACCGCCATCAAACAGGCAAAATGAAATCTCCCTTGCTGTCCTGATATCATCCCTTGTATCTGCCTTGTTGATAAGAGGGATAAACACGGCGCTTGAAGGCACACCCTTCATGCCTCCCAGCGGGTGCAATAGTGTTTTTGCTATAATCTCCGGGGTAATTATCTCACGGGGTTTAAGCCCGGTTATCTCAGAAATTCTCTCAGTCCTATGTGTCCATTCTTCAGTGAGGGGCTTATAGGATACCTCAGCACCCACGACCGGTATAACAATAGTACTGGACTGAGGGATTACCGGTTCGTCCTCCCGAGGCGCCTTGAATGGTTTATTCCTTGAACCATCTGCCTCTACAATTATAACATTTGCAAATCTCTTAAGCTCTCCTGCCAGCATGGGGTCAATCCCCTTGAGTTTTTCCTTGTCATAAGAGCCAGCAAGTACTATAAGCCGATGCCGGTTAAGGCTTTCTGCAATCTCACGAATATCCGTGGAGAATAAAAGATGTTCCTTTTCAGGAGGGAAGATATGGGTTGTGGTAGTAATTATCACGCTCATCCCTATTGCGTGTAACTCATGTGCAAGGAGAAACATAGTCGAGGTCTTACCGCCGCCGCCAACAAGCGATATGACATCACCCTTTTTTACCCCGATTGCCCGTGCAAGGGTTAAAGATGTATTGTCTGATAGCATGTTTTGAGTCCCTGTATTATTTATCAGCGGTCAGCAAACAGCTATCAGCTATTCTTTGTTTTGAATGTCTTTCGCTGAAAACTGAACGCTGATTGCTGACCGCTTTCCTTTCCCCTGAAATAGCATTATTATAGAGGATTATAATTCTAAAACGATATAGGACGAACAGTATCTAAATATCCCTTATCTGTAAATATCCTTTTTTTT
>CAZSZQ010000260.1:1590-4409 GCA_964610475.1 uncultured Desulfatiglans sp. | reverse complement strand
GTGGAGATCTCTGTTACCGCCTCAACCGCAGAATTGATACTGCCGAATATTGCCATTGCAAGGGCGCTGTATTCCGGCCTGGGCAAAAGCTTTACTATAACTTCGGTAATTATACCAAGCGTGCCTTCGGCAGCAGAAAAGAGGTGCGTTAGATCATAGCCCAGTGATGTTTTAGGCGCTATGGTGCCTGTCTCGATTATTCTACCGTCAGCCAGCACAACCTTTAAACCCTTTATATAGTCACGGGTGGTGCCGTATTTCACGGCCCTGTGACCACTCGCATTTGTGGACACCATACCACCTATTGTTGCAATAACCTCACTCCCTGGATTGGGCGGAAACATGAGATTATCCTTTGAAAGCACTTTATTGAGATTATCGCATATTACCCCTGTTTCAACGCGTGCATAAAAATCTTTTTTATTGATCTCGATAATATTATTCATAAGGTGCAGGTCGAGGATAATCCCGCCTTTTATGGCGAGAACTGCCCCGGTGACACTTGTGCCTGTACCCCTTGGAACAACAGGTATCCTGTGCCCGGATGCAAGTTTCATGATGGCAGAAACCTGCTCGGTTGTTGATGCAAATACTATGGCATCCGGGATACCCTGATGTACAGACATGTCACGGGAATAACAAAGGCACTCTACCCTGTCGGTGAAGATATTCTTTTCGCCGACTATTTTCTTAATTGCATCTATGTGATTCATTTAATACTCCTTATACCGTACTTACCCCACCGTCAATAACCAGACCTGTCCCGGTTACAAACCCTGCCATATCAGAGCAGAGCCAAATAACCGCGGCTGCTATCTCTTCAGGTTTTGCCATCCTTTTCATAGGGTTTGATTCTATATACTTCTGCCTCAATTCCGGAGGTGCCTTTGCTATACCAGGGGTATCAACCGAAGCAGGGCAAACGGCATTGATGCGAATACCCTTGTCTGCAAAATCATATGCCGCGGTTTTGGTAAGTCCCATAATTCCATGCTTTGAAGCCACATAGGCGTAAGACCCCGATTCACCCAGGAGCCCGGACATGGAGGCTATATTTACTATAACCCCGCCCCCCTGCTTCATCATGGCCCTTGTTTCATATTTCATACATAGAAAAACACCTTTTAGATTAACAGCAATTATGCTGTCCCAGATGTCCTCATCTGCATCAGGTAAAAACTCATTATACGGGTTATGGATACCTGCATTGTTACATGAACAATCAAGCCGGCCATAATCTTTAACAATACCTTCTATTAAGGTCTTAACATCCTCTGTTTTAGAAACATCACAGGGCCTGAATTCTGCCCTGCCCCTGTGATCTTTAATGATGGAGACCGTCTCATCTGCCCCTTTTTGTAAAATATCCGCAACAATTACATGCGCCTCATGTTCACTAAAGGTTATTGCTATGCTTCTTCCTATGCCTGACCCGGCCCCTGTTACAAGGACGATTTTATTTTTCATGTCGCTTGCCATTATTTCTCCTATATAAGATCTTCAAGTAAAGACTCAACCCGCTGTTCCATTTTTTTCTGCTCGATCTCGAATACAATCGCCACAATACTTACATGTATGTTTTTAATCCCCAGCTCTTTGCAATCCACCTCCCCGCCCGTTGCAGATAACCTGTAAACAGGTCCGTTCACACTTATTATTGCCTTGATATGGCCTGTGATCCCTCCCTGTTCTTCAACCCACTTGTCAAGCAGCCCTGTCTCTCTTTCAAGCCGTTCCCTCACTCGCTCCAGATCCCCTGTGATATGTCTTGCTCCTGAACAAACCAGTGCGCCATCATGTATTCTGGAATTAATACCATCAGGAGGATAACCTCCCTTTTCCGAATTAACATGCGTATCTTCTGAATGATATTGTTCCAAAGATTCAAGTATCTGTTTAATCCTTTCCATACAGGACCTCTACCTCATCAGCCAATTTTTTCCACAATTCAGCTGGCAACTCATATTTGGCGCTTACAGGGATAATCTCTGCTTCTTTGTTAAAAACATAAATGCTTTTCTTTATCTCTTCCAGCTCTTCAACACTAACCAAATCTATCTTGTTAAGCAATATTTTTGAACTCTCTTCCAGTTGTCCTGAAACAAAAGTCTCCATAGCCCTTGCCAGTTTTTTCCATCTTTTAGCATCAACAATAGTGATGATATAGGAAGGACTTCCAAGCCCTTTTAAAATGGTCTCACGCATCATTCCGGGGTGGGCTATCCCTGTTGCCTCGATAATCAGCCACCGGGGATTCAATTCTTTTTTAATAGATCGAATAGAGTAAACCAGCTCTCCTGATAAGGAACAGCAGGCACAGCCTGCAAAGAGATTCTTCACAGAAAATCCTTCGCTGACCAGGACCTTATCATCAATACCCACGTCTCCCACCTCATTTTCTATGATTGCGACCCTGGTTTCAGTATAAGAATCCTTTTCTTTATCTACAAAATATCTGGCAAGCTGCAGCAAAATACTGGTTTTGCCTGAGCCTAAAAAGCCTCCTAAAATTATCACCCGCACTGCTATTTAACCTCTATATTTTTTCCTTACCGTCTCAGGATTATTGACATGCAATCATTATTGCGATACTATTAATAAAATTGCAATACAAAAAGAGGTTTTAAAATGCCATTAAGTTTAAGGATTCCGACTGATAAAGAAAAATTGATCCGGAAGGCCTCTGAAAAAACGGGAAAGACAAAATCAGCATTTATTGTTGAAGCTATAGATGAAAAGCTGGGGTTAACTAAAAACAGGGAACAATTGATTCGTGAACTGGCAGGCTGGATGACTCATGAAGAGGCAGAGGAATTAAG
>CAZSZQ010000260.1:0-1490 GCA_964610475.1 uncultured Desulfatiglans sp. | reverse complement strand
CTTAAAATTTTTCATGTTTTCCTTTCTTATCATTAATGATTTTAGTCTTAAAATAAGAGATTGTGTTTACAGGTCCTTGAGGCCTGTTTTCATATATTGACTGTTTTATAAGATTGAAGCCGTAATAGAATTAATAAGTCTTTTCTCAAGAGGTGGCTCAACCTTCTTAATAAAAAGGAGGTTGAAGATTTATATTTATTAATTTTATTTTACAAGGGGGGAAAAATGAATGTATTGAAGCGGATTTCTCTATCTGAATGCTTGTTAAGATTCCTGCCCATCATGATGGTGGCACTTACATGCGGGACTATATCAGGACAGGAGGATCAGAAAAACAAACAGGACACAAAGGATGAATTTACTCTCGAAGAAATAACCGTAACAGCTCAATTCCAGGAAACCAATCTGCAGAAAACACCAATAGCAATCACCGCCATTTCCGGAGATACACTGGAGGAACGGGCTCTTACATCTGTTGCCGATCTGGGTCTCATCATTCCCAACTCAGCCATTCGTCCGCAGGGAAACGCATGGGGGCCTAATGCCTATATAGGTATACGCGGTGTTGATCAGAGCGATTTTATCCCTGCATTTGAACCGGGTGTCGTTGTGTATGTAGACGATATCTTTAATGAAACAGTTGTCGGTTCAACCATGGATCTGGTTGACCTGGAGCGCGTTGAGGTATTGCGCGGTCCCCAGGGGACACTGTTCGGTAAAAACAGTATCGGCGGTGCAATCCGTCTCATTTCCAAAACCCCTATGGGCGATAATACCGGTCATCTCCAGGTAACCTATGGGGATTATCATCGCCTCGACTTTACAGGCGGTTATGATTTTTCTCTTATTGAAGACAAACTGTTTGCAAGGATATCAGCAAGCTCAAAAAAAATAGACGGGTACATGGACCGTCTGGATTTCGCTTGTCAGATGATTGCCGACGGAACTCCTGAGTTGGCCGACACTTTTCCAATGACTCTGAGGCATTACGAATTGTCGCAGGGCAACTGTAAGATTGGTGAAAAAGGAGGTTCACAAAGCGATGCAGCTAAACTCATGTTACGTTTTCTCCCTACAACCAAGCTTGAACTTAACTTTGGTATTGACTACACCAAAATAATCGCAGACACTCAACCTGAAACTCTTCTTAAAGGCAGAAATCCTGCTGATACAAATACAATGGCATCTGGTGATGCCTGGGTAAATCAACTGTATCTTGATCGATATGGAATTTCCATACTCGGTGATCAATACGTAACAGGTGATCCTTTTGCTGTTTTTGAATCATTTGAAGACCCAATAATGGGGATAAGATGGTCGGATAAAAATAAAGAAAACTATACAAATATTTTTGCAAAAGCGGATTATGACATCACAGATAGTGTTCATGCCAAATTTATCTACGGTTACCGGAAGTATAACCAGGTCTTCACAACGGTAAATGGCACCCCATTTAGTTTCAATGCATATTTAATCGATATGAGGCATGA
>CAZSZQ010000259.1:240-4458 GCA_964610475.1 uncultured Desulfatiglans sp. | reverse complement strand
CTTCCGGTGATTTACAACATGTTTACAAGGAGAAAAAGCTAATATTTTTTTGTCCGTATAATGATGACAATAAGCCATAATCCGAGCAGGCTGGATATAAGATAACCTATTATTCCAAGCGCCGGAAAGCCCAAAATAAAAGGCCCTATCCCGGTTGTTATAATCATTGATGAGCCTATTATTAGGGCCGCAATAATAACACTGAATGCCATGCGGTTTGAGATATTTTCGAGGGTGTGATTCAGGCTTTCAAGGTTTTCATGCCTGAAGCGGATCGCCAGCTCGTCTCTTTCTATTTTGTCTGCTATCTTGAAAAACCTGGCCGGAATATCCTTACGTAAAGACATAAGTTTAAAAAGAGCCCTTTTTATACTGTGCCACATGATCTCTGCCCTAAAGCGTTTTGAGGCAATCTTTCTTATATAAGACTCTGCCTCTGATACAACGTTTAATCCCGGGTATATTTTTCTTGCTGTCCCCTCTGCGGTAACAAGGGCCTTGATCATAATAACAAGGTCAGGCGGCAGTTTCAGGCGGTATTCCCTGAGTATATCTATAATCACAAGGAGAAGATGTCCAATGTTTAACTCCTTTATAGGGCCTGAAAAAAACATATCCAGGTTTTCAGCCAACTCTCTTTCAAGGGCCCTGTCATCAACATCTCTTTCTTTTACCGTCATTCTGAGAAGTGTTTCCATTAACAGGCCGCTATCCTTTTCTACAATAGCCCTTATGAGATCAATCAGATCATAACGATCCCTTTCTGTTAACCTTCCTACCATCCCCCAGTCTATCAGACAGAGTCCTTTTTCTACTGAATATATGATATTTCCCGGATGAGGGTCTGCATGGAAATAACCGTCTTCAAGTATCTGTTTAATGGCTGTGTTCAGCCCAAGTCTTGCAAAGGCATAAGGGTCGCCCAGGTGATTTTCTTCTATTTCGCTCAGTCTGGCGCCTTCAATAAATTCAGTAATCAATACCCTGTCGGAACAGTAATCCATTAATACGTCAGGTATATAAACTCCGGAATGATAGGATCTAGCAATTTTTATGTTCCGGGCTTCCCGGGTAAAATCCAACTCTTTTAAAAGGTTGCGCCTGGCTACCTTAATCAGATTGGGAAGGTCATAGATCTTTAACTCATTGGATCGTTCATGCAGGCGTTCTGCTAATGCATTAAGGATATCAAGGTCAACCTCCATCATCTTTCTGATTCCCGGCCTCCGAACCTTTACAGCTACTTTTATTCCCTCCTTTTTAAGAACAGCTCTGTGAACCTGACTCAGGGATGCCGCAGCAATTGGCGTCTTATCAAAATCAGAAAAAAAGTCATCGATGCTGCCGCCCAGACTTTTTTCTACTATTGAAGAGATCATTTTAAATTCAACAGTTGACGCCTGATCTTGAAGTTTGCTGAGCTCTTTTAATAAACCGGGGGGTACAAGATCAGGGCGAAGGCTCATGATCTGCCCTATCTTAATAAATGTAGGTCCGAGATCTTCAAGGATATGTCTGACACGGACATAGGTGCCAACATCCTTTCCTTCCTTTGCGCTCCTCTTGAGGAGTTCTGCTCCCGGAAATTCAAGGCGCTGTACAAGGTCTTCAAACCCGTATTTCAAAAGGGTAACTATTACCTCTTTGAACCTGCCCAGTCTTGCAATAGTACGAAAATGCACTCTTAGTTCACCTGTTAAGTATTACCGGTTTTCTATTCTGACCCTGGTCTATCACCTTTTTCAAGTTTCTCTACCCTTTTCCGGAGCTCGGCCATCTCTTTCCGGCTGCACAGATCAAGGCCCTGCATTATCTTCTTTATGATTCCTGAAAACATCTCTTCCAGCTCGGACCATTCGCGTTCGCCAGTATTATAGAGTTCTTCCTTCAGGCTATGGGCATCCTCTTTGCTGATCTTTGCCTCGTCAACCATTGTGCGCGTTATCTTTTCTATCTTTTCCTTTGTAAGAAACACAGCGCCAAGCCCTGAGAGCAGACCTTTTTTTATCTCTTCAAGCATGATAACCTCCATTTTTGTTTTAAGAGATAATAACATTAAAACCGCCAATGGTAAAGCAGCGAGTTTACAGAATAATCAGGGGAGTAAACATTTCATCTGATGTCAAGCCCCCGTGTATCCCGATCAGTTCCTTGTTTTTTTCCCCTGAGAGCGCCTCACGTATCATATAATTTTTTTTCATGACAAGGGTATAGTCGCCTGTCCTCTGGTACAGTTTCCTGTTTGGTTCATAAAGGCCGAAAAAACCCTTTTCTATAATATCACGGCTTTTAAAAATATGGCAGTTCTCCTCAAAATTTTGCGCGACATATTGTTCAAACTCCATTGCCATGTCAGGCCTTACATAACAGTATGCTACCCTCGGATCTCCTGTTATAGGCAGTGTAAGAGTCTCTTTCAGGAGAGGGTGATCAGAGAGCTTTATCGTGTCCTTTTCTGATGAATCTACCATCCCATGATCAGAGGTAACTATAAGTGCTGCATTATATTTATTTAACAACATGGCAAGCTTTGATATTTCAGTGTCTATCTTTTTCAGTTCTTCATGGGTTTCATTGCTTTTAATCCCTTTTTCATGGGCGATTTTGTCAATCTGGTCCCAGTATGCAAATACGAATTTTCTGCTAACGCCTGAGTCCAGGATTTTTTCTATATTACTGAAAAACCCTTTAATATCTGAATAGACCTTTTTCTTTGAGCCCTTTGTTATAGATGCAGAGCATTGCGAATTTGCATAGCTTTTATGGATAATCGAGTATGAAGCGGCGTTTAAATTCATAAAAATGGAATTCTGCTCAAAGATATCTGTGAATGGGATATTTCTGAGGGGTATGCCTCCTGCCTTTGTGAAAAAAGGAAGTATGCTTGTAATGATGCCTGTTTCTCTTAAGTACATAAACCATCCAATGAGGCCATGCTGCTGCGGCGCAACCCCTGTTATAAGGCTGATATATGCAGAGGCAGTGCTTGATGGAAACACAGATGTCATTTTTCGTATGGTGTGTTTTTTTAAGAATGTATCATCACCATATTCCATCAGGTAATTGTAGCCAAGGGCATCAATAACAATAAAGACAACGTTTTTATCCTTAAAAGCTTCGATATCAAACCCATTTAGCAGAGGATAAAGGTGATCATTTCCATAAATAGAACGTATGGAACTAATGAGGTTAACGATACTGTTGCCGGAATAGTCGGGTATGTATCCAGCTATTTTTTTAGAAGTATTATTCATATCAATCCAGATCAAAGGTGTTTTAAAAAGGCGCAGGACACAAGGCAAATCTTTAAACTACCTTTCATGCGCCTTGCACCTTTCTTCCCCCTGCGCCAAGTTTTTCCCTGCGCCTTGAGCCCTGCGCCCTACACCTGGCTTTATTTCATCCCCCACCTCTTGAACAGATCCTGATACAGCGGCGGGAGCGGGAAGTTATAGTTCATCATATAGTTAATATCCCTGTAACCCTGCTTATACGCCTCAGTCTGTTTCTGCCCCTCTACCAGTTCCTTAAGCCTTGAACCAGGGATGGAGATTATTATTTCATCCTCACCGGAAAGGGCCCTCATATGTTCTCCGGGGTCAGGGAGCGCAATCATATATTTATGATTCTGCATTACCGGCACTAAAAGATATGAGCATACCGGTGGGAAAAAGTGGTATATAATATCATCCTCCTTCTGCATAAAGTGAAGCGGCATGATAAGCCCCCTCATCTGGGCGCTGTTTGAATAGATGATTACCACATCAGGCTCGAAGTTTGCTGTCTTTAAGGGTGCTGAGACAATCCCTTTATATTTACCCATTTCAAAGGCAGGGAACCTCATAAAAAGCCTGTACTGCGGGTCATCAGGCCTCTCCACATGGCCATAGGCGATTAATGGGGCAAAGCAGTTATTATCCTCCTTCAGCATTGCAATGGTCTTGTTATCTCTTCGTGATAGTGCAAATGCCTGACACTGCGCAATAGGATGCCCCAGTTCTATTGATGGCCTGATTGCCCCGGAAGGCATTGCTTCTTCAGGTTTAAGCATCTTTACAGCAATCGGGGAGGTACGAAGTGCAAATTTTCTCTCCAGTTCTTCACCGTATGAATTGTATTCTGACAGGGATGTCATTTTGCTTTCTCCTTGAGTTAATAAGGATTGACTATAAAACTACTGGATTCCACGGTCAAGCCGTGGAATGACGATTTCATAAA
>CAZSZQ010000259.1:0-224 GCA_964610475.1 uncultured Desulfatiglans sp. | reverse complement strand
CCCGACTTGATCGGGTAATCCATTTTTATTTTTCACCCTTAATATCACTTCCTTTACATTGGCATATTTTCAGCAATTTGTCCTGACATCTAATAATTTATTTGAAAGGATCAGATATTGTGAATATATTGCAGAACATCAAACAGGTATATGATTCTTTAAATAATAAGGAGAAGATAGATGCCAAAAATCAGAGGCGCAGAGGCATTAATAGAGGTATTAAA
>CAZSZQ010000258.1:0-4500 GCA_964610475.1 uncultured Desulfatiglans sp. | reverse complement strand
AGGAAATAATTTCCTGCCATATCCCTTATCTGTCCGCAGATAGGTGCGCCGGCGCTCCCTATCAATGTGCCCACAGGAGTGGTAATACTCGATATTCTGGGGAAGTAGGTCACACCGAAATAGTTTGGAATAAGGTTCATCATAGCAAGGGCGTTAATCCCTGCTCCTATACCGGCGAATACTGCATATGTATAAACAATGACCCTGGAAGTATCGGCAAAAACCATGAGAATGTAGCTTATTATACTTGCAGAACAGCCGATTATAATCAGTTTGCGTATGTCATATTTTAATCCCGCAAAACCAATAAACATCTGCCCCAATACCATCACAAATGATATAAGACCCATAAACAGGCCAGCCTCTGTTCTGGGGATACCCAGGTCATTAAGAAAAGAGTACCCATGACCCATTATACCGCCCACAGCAAACCAGTTAAGCACATTGAAGGTCAGAAGAAGCCACATGGTCGGGGTTTTAAAGGCCTCTCCTACTGTAAAATCCACAGTAGTTCTGAATACCTTTGATCTATTTGTCTCTTCAGATTTGCCGGGATTATTGCTGTTAGATTTGGATGGGCTTTTGCCGTCAGGAACCTGTCCTAAATCCTGGGGATAATTTCTTATAAAAATTCCTGGTATAACCAGTGCAAAGGCAAAATATATGGGCATTATTGTCAGATAGGTGGAACGCCATCCAATCTGACCTATTGCCCATGTCACTATAGGAACCATGATCATTCCTGCAACACCCATGGCCATCATGCTGGTACTTAAGGCAAGCGATCTCTTTTTTGAAAACCAGTTATTAAGCAATGTTGTTATAGCCAGTACTCCACCAAGTGACATGCCTGCTGCGACAACAATACCGTGTGAAATATACAGATGCCATAATGCCCGTACATTTGACAGGAGAAATAATGCGATTATTGCTATAGAACTTCCAATTATTATGCAGAGCCTTGAGCCGTATCTGCTGATAAAATACCCGCTAAAAGGTGTAATAAAAGCCATGAATATCATGTTAATGGTGAGGGCAAAGGAGACATCTCTGTATTTCCAGCCATAATCATTAATCCATTCAGGCAAAAACAGGGAGAAGGTCTGTTGCATCAGAGTTATGGTGAACATGAAGATTGATGCAATAACCACGTTTGTCCAGCCGTAAAAGCCCTCTGATGATAAGGACTTTAAACTCATAATAGAATACCTCCATAAAAGTGTAAGATATCTCTGTAAGCATCTAAAAGACCTTGTAAGACTTCTTTTTCATCTGAAACAAATGGGTTAAAACTGATGACAAGTTATGAATTTCCTGCTTTCTATCAGATAAATACACTGTTTACAAGATGTCTGATTTCACAATTCATATAAATTAATTGATTTATAAATATTTACGGTATAATTTTGTTTTACTGACTGAATATACATTACATCAAAATGAGGGCAATTATGAAAATCACAAAAATCGAGTGTACTCCATTGTCTATCAAGTTTGTTAAACCTATCATAATGTCCGGTGGTCCGGTTAACTGGGCTCATACAGTATTATTAAAAATCTATACCGATGAGGGAATTACCGGTATTGCGGAATGTGGTGACACCTCGATGTGGTATATGGGCGAAAGCCAGGAATCGATCCTGCATAATGCCGGCCATATTTACGGTCCCCATGTATTAATTGGTGAAGACCCGTTTAAAATCGAAACCATAATTGGAAAAATGGATAAGGTTGTATACCGCAACTACCACTCAAAGGCCTTGGTTGATTATGCCCTGCATGATCTGGTGGCAAAGGCAATGGAGGTGCCGCTTTACCAGTATCTTGGAGGTCGTGCCAATGAAAAGATCGAACTGGCCTATGTGATGTCTTCAGGTACACCGCAGGAAGTGGCTGATAATGCGCGCAGGCTGGTCAGTGTGGGCTACAAGGGACTTAAATTAAAGGTAGGTCATAATAATATCGAGGAAGATGTTGAGATGGTGGCTGAGGTTCGTCGGGCAGTGGGCAGCAGTGTGAATGTCATGACCGACACAAATGGCGGATGGGACTATATGCGTGCTCTAAGGTTCCTTAAACAGGTTGAAAAATATGATATCTTCCTGGCAGAGCAGCCTATTCCCCGATGGGATATAGATGGCCTCGCGCGTCTGCGCCGCAAGACATCGGTGCCCATCTTTGCTGATGAGGCAGCCACAGAACTGAATGACCTGGTGAAACTCTCACAGAGGGATGCCATAGACGGATTTTTTCTTAAGGTGCCTAAAGCAGGCGGTATTCACAAGTCTAAAAAATTCGTAGCTGTTGCAGAGGCAATGGGGCTCAATGTCATGACAGGCTGCATGATTAATTCCGGCCTGGGCGCGGCTGTGGAAGCCCATTTCCTGTGCTCAACGGAATGGCTTGGGAGGATCGAACAGGAGTCCATTGGACCGCTCAATATGCACGATCTGCTGGAGACCGATGGCGGACCGATCCCCAATGATCTTGGATTAAGTTCGCCCCGCTACGAAAAGGGCTACCTCTATCCGCCTGAAGGCAATGGTCTTGGGGTTGAATTGAATGAAGATATTATTCCTAAATTGATGACAAAGGATAAATCTCCTATAGTAGTAGAACTGTAAGCAATTAGTAGAATAAGATAAGATAAATAAAGATGAACTTCCAACGTTCAATGAAATGTAGAACATATTTTTTTTTACTGATATTCATTATTCGTTTTTGAGAAGTATTAATAACAATTAAACGTAAATTATGTAATGGGATCACAGCAAGGTTTTTCAATCCGCAGCAGATTTCTGTTGCATACTTTGGATAAAAAGATGCTATGTTCAATGATAATAGAATTCAGGAGGCATAAATAAATTAAATGAAAGAAAGAACTTTATCAATTATTAAACCCGATGGGGTTGCGAAAAACCATATAGGTGAAGTTATCAGGCGGATCGAAGCCGCTGGTTTAAAGATAATTGCCGCAAAAATGATCTTAATGACCAAAAAACAGGCAGAAGGTTTTTATGCTGTACATAAAGGGAAGCCCTTTTTCGACAGTGTTACAAATTTCATGTCTTCAGGCCCATGTATGATTATGATACTTGAAGGGGAAAATGCCATTTCAATATACCGGGATCTGATGGGCGCAACAAATAAAGATAATGCAAAAGAAGGAACAATAAGAAGAGAATTCGCAACTGATATAGAAAAGAACGTTGTGCATGGATCCGATTCAGCCGAAACAGCTGCATTTGAAATTGGATACTTTTTTAATAGCCTTGAGGTCCAGAGCAGGTAAAAAAATAAACTAAATCAGGAGACATGCGCTCAGGCCAGTCTCCTGATTATTGATGTGATACGGATAATACAGATAAAAAGCAAGCCTGTTATTCATTGTTTGCATCACTTGTTTTTACTTTTTCGCCTTTCAGTTCTTTCAGCTCTTCTTTTAGGCTCTCAACTTCATTTTTTAAAACAGTTGTTTGATCATCTGAGTTAACCGGGGAGGTTTTATCCTTAACCTCTTCATATCCAAGATAGGCTGCCAGTGCTCCACCAAGGATAAGTAATATAGGCAGAGTGCCCATAATTACTTCCAGAAGAGAGCCGCGCCATATAATAAGTAATACAACTCCTAGAACCAGTGCAATTACTCCGCTGATAAAAGATATCATGATGGTTTCCTCCTTCAATTTTTTCTAGTAGTTATGTAAAAAGTTGTGTATATATAACACACAAGTAATCTGGCATCAATATTTTTATGAATACGTAAAACATGGTTAAATATAACCAATGTTTGTCAATGAGTAAACATGAAAAATCAAAAGGAAAACATTTGAAATTGAGAGTGAAAAAAAATAAAAATCAAAGAAAATCGGTGAAATGTTAAGAAAAAAGCCGTATATATTTGTATATAGATCAAATTTTGCCAAATACTGGTATTGATATATTTCAATTATGTATTTATTCTCCTAGATTCGTTTTTTTTATATGTAATATGCCAGCGTAGCTCAGATGGCAGAGCAACTGATTTGTAATCAGTGGGTCGGGGGTTCGATTCCCTTCGCTGGCTCCAGGGTGGGATGCATGGAGAGGTTCCCGAGAGGTTAAAGGGAGCAGACTGTAAATCTGCCGGCGAAGCCTTCGGAGGTTCAAATCCTCCCCTCTCCACCATAAATATAAAAAGGTTTGCTTATAGCATGCCTTATATAGGCGGGAATAGCTCAGTTGGCTAGAGCGTCAGCCTTCCAAGCTGAGGGTCGCGGGTTCGAACCCCGTTTCCCGCTCCATATTTTTTTTGGTGCTGGGCTGATAAACAATTTGGCTATTCGCCCACGTAGCTCAGTAGGTAGAGCACATCCTTGGTAAGGATGAGGTTCACCGGTTCGATCCCGGTCGTGGGCTTCATAAAAATATAAAGTAAGAAATAAACTTAATCTAACTTTGAGTTTTTGCTCTTAAAGGGGGATAGCGATGTCTAAACAGAAATTTGAAAGGACGAAGCCA
>CAZSZQ010000257.1:0-4501 GCA_964610475.1 uncultured Desulfatiglans sp. | reverse complement strand
TGGTAGTTGGTGGTGTAGCGCTTGGATCCAAGGCTGCGTGCAGGGCAAAGAGGGTGGATCCAAAAGCGGAGGTCCGCCTGATAGACAGGGATGAATATGTTTCCTATGGCGGTTGCGGGATCCCATATTATATTTCCGGAGATGTCAATGATGTCTCAGAACTTCGCTCAACCAGTTTTCATATGATACGTGATGAACGGTTTTTTTTAAAGGACAAGGGAGTCATTGTGATGACCGGCACCGAAGTTACTTCTATTGACCGGAAGAAAAAAAAGGTTGATATAAAGCGAAAAGACAGCACAACCGATACTCTCTCCTATGACAAATTGGTACTCGCAACAGGAACCACACCGCGTAAGCTCAATCTTCCGGGAATGGATCTTAAAAATATTTTTACAGTAGCTAACCTCCATGATGCTATGGCTATCAAGCAGAAGGTTATTGAGGGAAATATTGAAAAGGCAGTGGTTGTTGGCGGGGGTTTTATCGGTCTTGAGATGGCCGAGGCCCTTGCCGATATGTGGGAGATCGATACGTCGGTGGTGGAGGTGTTTGATCAGATAATGCCGGGGTTTGTGAGTCCAGGCTTTGCCAGAATGGCACAAGCATGCCTGGAGAAAAATGGGGTTAAGGTTTATACCTCAGAAAAGGTTTCCGCTTTTGCGGGAGAGGGTAAGGTTTCTTCAGTAATAACTGATAAACGGAAACTTGACGCGGATATGGTGATTATGGCTGTGGGGGTGGTTCCAAACTCAGCTTTGGCAAAGAAGATTGGACTCGAGGTAACGCCACAGGGTTGGATCGTTGTTAATGACCGCATGCAGACCTCCGATCCGGATATCTATTCGGGCGGTGATTGTGTAGCTGTAAAAAATCTTATCACCGGAGAACCGGGTTACTTTCCCCTTGGTTCAATGGCAAACCGGCAGGGCAGAGTGATCGGTACCAACATTGCAGGGGGAGAAGACCGGTTTGACGGGGCAGTGGGCAGCTTTGTTGTTAAGATATTTGATAATGCCCTTGCCGGAGCCGGCCTCTCTGTTGAAAAAGCCCGGGCTGCCGGTTTTGATGCCGCTGGTATTCAGGTGGCGCAGTTTGACCGCGCCCATTTTTATATAGAAAAAGAGGTAATTTTTCTTGAACTGGTGGTGGATAGAAAAACACGAAGGGTTCTGGGAATCCAGGGGTATGGCGGAAAGGAGAGCGGCATGGCAGGCCGGATCAACGCTGTTGCGCCCCTTCTGAAATATAAACCCGGAGTCGATGAAATAAGCAATCTGGAGATCGCCTATTCTCCTCCCTTTGCCTCCGCCATGGATATTGTTAATGCGCTTGGCAATGCGGCATCGAATTACCTGGACGGCCGTTACCGGGCCATTACACAGGAAGAGTTTAATAACTACTGGGAGAACCGGTCGTCTGGAGAAGTCTTCTTTCTTGACTGCAGGGCGCAGGCTGATGCTCAGCCTTTTGCTGATAAATTTCCGGAAGTATGGAAGAGCATCCCGCACGATCAGCTAAGGGACCGTATTGATGAAGTCCCAAGAGACAAAAAACTGGTGCTGATCTGCAATACCGGTGTGCGCTCTTATGAAACACAGCTGAACCTGAATGAGCAGGGAATAACTGATAATATTAATACAGGCGCCGGAATGACCGGTCTCAAGGCATGGGGAATAGATTTCGGGATAGATAAATAGGATGGTTTGTGAATAATTTTCCCGGTATAAAATCCCGGTGCCAAAATATATCTGGAGATAAATAAAAATGTATCTGAAAAGAGTGACTGTTTTACCGGATAAATTTCCTACAAGAGACCATTATCCATTCAGCCTGGAAATATTCAGAAATACAGACAATATTGATCTTTCATCGCCTGTTACTGTTTTTACCGGTGAAAACGGTACAGGAAAATCAACGCTTCTTGAGGCCATATCCAGAAGATGCGGCATATATATATGGGAAGGCGAATACAGACCAGATCATAAACACAATCCATATAACAAACAGATGTATAAAACCATTGATGTAGAGTGGAAGGATGGACCTGTCCCCGGCTCTTTTTTTTCGTCGGATGTCCATAAACATTTTTCCAAACTCCTGGATGAATGGGCTATCTCAAGCCCAGGCATGTTTGAATACTTCGGCGGCAAGTCCCTTGTTACACAGTCACACGGGCAGGCCATTATCTCATTTTTCAGGGCGCGGTATAAGATTAAGGGACTGTACCTTATGGATGAACCTGAAACAGCACTCTCACCGGCAACTCAGATAGAGCTGGTAAATATACTTAAGGAGATGTCTGAAAAGGGCCATGCACAGTTCATAATTGCCACACATTCCCCCATACTGATGGCATGCCCCGGGGCAAGGCTTTATAGCTTTGACAATAACCGCATCACTGAAACAACCTATTGTGAGACACAGCATTACAGGATATATAAAGATTTCATGGAGAACTACAGCAGGTATGTTTAAATTAAGAGGAACCTCTTTATGAAAATAGAGATAAGGCCGGCAAGGCCTGAAGAGATGCCGGAGATAAGAAAGATTGCCGTTGAGACTAATGTCCTTCTTCCAGGATTTATTTCACAGGAGTATATTAACGGGATGACCCACGATATTACCCTGTGTGCATTTGTGGACGGGAACATGGCAACATCATATGCGGCCTGGCCTTTAATTATGAGGTTTAATGGAAAGGATGCGCCTGTGGCGGGGGTTTCAATGGTTGGCACCCTTCCTGTTTACAGAAAGATGGGATGCTTGAGAAAGGTTCATGAAAGGCACTTTGAGCAGTTACATGATGAAGAGAAAAGGCCCATAAGCATCCTGTTTGCATCACAGGCAGCTATTTACCAGCGTTACGGATATGCTGTTGTTTCAACACAAAACTCCTATGATATATCACCGGGGGATATTCAGTTCAGGGAGAAAAAACACATTAACCCCAAAGGGAAGCTTATACAGCTCCGTGAAAACGGTATCGAAATCCTTGATAGGGTTTACAGAGAGTTTACTCTTCCCGGAACAGGCTATCTTGTAAGAGACAGATTCAAATGGGAAACAGGGAAGCTGGCCCTTGCTGCACCCGGTGTTGTTCTTGAAAGCATAGTATATGAACAAGATGGTGTTGCTAAAGGTTACGTGATCTATACTGTAGAACCATATCTTTCCAGTGCCGGTTTCGGTCATCGTGTAACAATAAAAGAGATGGCATGGCTCAATATATCTGCATATTACAGTTTATGGAAACATTTCACCAATATGCACCTTGCCCAGAATATCATGTGGATGCAGGTGCCGGTAGATGATCCAATGCCTCATCTCCTTTTGGAACCCAGGAGACTGAATGTAAAATCCGGAAACGGATTTCTCGCCAGAATAGTTGACCTTGAAAAGGCAATCCCCATGCGGGGATACAATGAAGATGGCGAACTTGTTTTTGAAATTGCTGATGATGCAATATGCCCGTGGAACAATGGCACATGGCATATGATTGTTTCAGATGAAAAGGTATCCATTAAAAAGACAAAAAAGGCACCGGAAGTTTCCATGAATGCAAACAGCCTGGTAATGTTACTGTTTGGTCAGTTGAGCACAACCAGCGCAGCAAGGATGGGGATCATTGATGTAAAAAAGAAAACTGACCTTAACAGATATGACCGGATTTTCAGGACAGAATATATGCCCTTCTGTGGTGATATTATTTAAGGAGTTAATATGGAGATTAAAACACTTATAGACAATCTGGAATCCACTGCTGACATGAAATACAAACGAGCTGAGATCGATGAGGCTGTAAGCCGAAGAGAAGAGGTCACGCCTTTCCTGATTGATATTCTCAAAAAGGCGCTGGAAAACCCTGATGATATTCCAGAAAATCATAATTATATGGGCCACATGTATGCATTATTATTGCTGGGCCATTTTAAAGAAAGGAGCGCTCATGAGCTTATATTGAGGCTCTTCAGTCTTCCTGATGAAATAGTAGATGATCTGTTCGGAGACATGATAACTGAAAATTTACCTATTTTACTGCTTAATACCTGCGGAGGCTGTTTTGATGGCATTAAGGGGCTTGCGTTGAATACAAATGCCTATGAATACTGCCGTGGGTCTGCATTAAGAGCAATAAACTATGGGGTGGCAGAGGGTTCCATTTCCAGAGAAGAGGTATTATCATTTTACAAAACCATTCTGGAAAATAGAAAATCAGAACCCTCTTCATTTTTCTTTGATGAACTGGCATCCTGCGTATGTGATCTTTATCCAGAGGAGTTGATGGATATCATCACAGAATGTTATGAAGATGACTATATCCATCCTGGCTATATAGATATTGATTCATTTGAAGAGGCATTAGCAGCAGGGAAAGAGGAGTGTCTTGAGAATATTAAAAAGGAGATGAAACTCAGATCCTTTGATGATATACATGCCGTAATGTCATGGTGGGCTTGTTTTGAAGAGAATAAAAACAGGGGATTTTTTAAAGGGGATT
>CAZSZQ010000256.1:0-4529 GCA_964610475.1 uncultured Desulfatiglans sp. | reverse complement strand
CAATTGATCTCATGCCAAGACTCACTATCTCATTCCTGCGTTCAGGGGCCATTGCGCCCATGCCGCCTATCATTATTCCGAGAGATCCAAGATTGGCAAAGCCGCACAAAGCATACGTCATGATAAGACGGCTCCTCTCAGATATTACATTTTCGCCAAGCGAGGCAAGGTTCTGATAGGCTATAAGTTCGTTGAGCACGGTTTTCATGCCCATGAGACTCCCGGCTGTTTTTGCCTCTGACCATGGAACACCCATAATCCATGTTATTGGCCCCATAATATATCCCAGCAGCCTTTGTATGGTAACTGGCTCTCCTCCCAGATCAGGGATGATACCCAGAATAAGGTTTACGAGGTGAACAAGCGCTACGAGTACAACAAGCATGGCTATGATATTGATAAGCAGATTAACCCCTTCAATAGTGCCCTTTGTGATTGCATCCATGGAGCTTTCTGCCTGAGACGGAAGGGCGATGATCCCGCCTGATATATTTTGGGTTTCAGGTATCATGAGCTTTGAGACAGTTATTGCCGCCGGTGCGCTGATAAGTGAAGCTGTAAGAAGGTGTCCCATGATTCCCGGAATAACGTTACCAAGAATTGTTGCATAGAGCACCATAACAGTACCCGCTATTGTGGCCATCCCTGATGTCATGATGCAAAACAGTTCACTGCGGGAGATACCTGGAATGTATGGCTTAACAAGCAATGGCGCCTCCACCATCCCTACGAAGATATTTGCCGACACCCCAAGACCTTCAACACCACCAACCCCCATTGTCTTTGATAAAAGCCATGAAAAACCCCTTACTATTGCGGGTATGATCTTCCAGTAAAAAAGCAGGGCAGAAAGAGCGCTTATCAGAAGCACAAGTGGAAGGCTTTGAAATGCAAGTATAAAGCTCGATCCGGGGTTTGTTATTGTAAAAGGTGCCTCGCCTCCGGCAAGATAACCAAATACAAAACCTGTACCCTCTGAAATGGATTCCTGAAGGGCGCTTACAATATTGTTAAGCCACATGAAAAATGTCTGACAGAATGGGAGTTTAACAAGAGCAATGGCTACTACAAGCTGAAGGGCAATGCCTGTACCAACAATCCTGTATTCCACTTTTTTTCTGTTTTCGGAAATCATCCATGCAATAAAAGCAAGGATAAAAATTCCTGCAAAGCTCTGTAATCTCAACAATGGAAAACCCTCCTTTATTTGGATGGACGATTATTAACAGATGATCATCCAAAATTCCACAGCAATATTACCAAGGTCCGAAAATCAAAAAAATACAATAAATGTTATTTATCACCATTCTAAAGACAATTATGTAATATATGGCATTGTTTGAAAAATATTCATCATGATAAAAATAAATATAAAATCAATCAATTACAGGTTCTTAGTATCTGAAAATGAAAATGGCATATCTCTTGCTTCTGATATTGGACAAATCTGAATAAGAGAGAGTAAAAGTCACTATAAAATGAAAATATAAACTTTAGAATGGATTACCATAGAAGATGGTGTAATAATGTACACCCTTTAAAAAATTAAAAATCTGGAGGAGAAATATGAAAAAGAAAATTATATATCTTATTATTGCTGCCTTTGTTGTCTTAACCACTGGAGCTTCATCTTCATGGGCAGAAGATGAATCGGAACTATCATTCTCAGCGGACGCAGGTATTTTCTCACGGTATGTCTGGCGTGGATTTGCCTTAAGCGATGACAGTATTGTCATACAGCCGTCAGCTACTATTTCATATGGAGGTTTTGGCATTAATCTATGGGGTAATTACGATACGGATTATTTTGATACAGGCGCTGATTACAATGAAACGGATATAACATTATCTTACGACTGGTCATTTGATATTGTCAGTATGGGACTTGGTTATATTGGCTATATTTATCATGATGCTGATGCCGGCGACAATACTCAGGAACTATATTTTACAGTAGGTCTTGACACTATCCTTGCTCCAACCATTACTATATATAGAGATTTTGATACGATTGAAGGCTGGTATATAAATCTTGGCATCGGGCATTCAATACCTGTTACAGATAAATTATCACTGGATCTTGCAGCATCAATCGGATATTACGATCTTGATGATGAAGATTACAGTGAACTGCATGATGGAAATATCTCCGCATCAATGCCCTTTGCCATTAACGACAGTTTCAGTATTACACCTTCTGTCGCCTATTCATTTGCTCTTTCAGATGAGGCTGAGGATGCATTAGACTATAATGGCGATTCTGATTTCTTATTTGGCGGTGTAACCTGTTCTTATTCTTTTTAAAAGAAGTTTTTAGTTAAACCCAAAAAGAGCCCTTCCTGATTCTTCATAAAGGGCTTTTTATTTTATTTCATCCTTTTATTGATTAAATCAATTTTTTAAAATAACCTTCCTTTGATGAAAAAATATGTATGATATTAAATATTACATGTTAATCAGCTTAAAGCATGACGAAATACACTATAAAAAACCTGGATAAACAGTCTCTGAAAGTAAGAAAAATGTTCAGCCGTATTTCGAAAAGATACGATCTTTTAAACAGGCTCATATCATTTGGACTTGACCGGTCCTGGCGAAGGTTCCTGATCAGAATGGCTGAAATCCCGCTTACCGGGAGAGTGCTTGATGCAGGCGCTGGAACGGGCGATATAGCTATAGAGATCAAAAATTTGAACCGTGCTATAAATATAACTGCCATGGATATTTCCTATGAAATGATATCCATAGGAAGAACAAAGGAAGGTGGAAAAGAGATTGCATGGTGCCAGGCGGATGCCGGTAGTTTACCTTTTCCTGATTCCGTATTTGATGCAGTTACGTCAGGTTTTCTTGCCAGAAATGTACATGATATCGATAAGATGTTTAAGGAGCAGGTACGTGTACTCAAACCGGGCGGCCGTCTCGTATGCCTTGATACGAGCCCGATCCCAAACAATATGCTCAGACCCCTGGTTCTGATATACTACAAATTCATAATACCCTTTTTAGGTCATGTAATTGCAGGAGAAAGAGATGCATATAAATATCTGCCTGAGACGACAATGCAGTTTCTTAAGCCGGATATACTGGAAACAAAATTAATGGATGCAGGGCTCATGGATGTAAAATACAGATCATTCATGCTGGGCAATATTGCTATCCACTGGGGAACAAAACCTGGGACAGGTCACCACTGATTTTTTAGGGGAAGAGAGATGCTTTCACAGGATGAACTTATAAGATATGACAGGCAGATCATGATACCCGAGATTGGTATCGAAGGCCAGGAGAGGTTAAAAAAAGCAAGGGTTTTTTTAGCGGGAGCCGGAGGGCTTGGTTCGCCTGTGTCTATATATCTTGCCGCTGCAGGCATCGGGACGATTGTTATAGCTGATAATGACAGGGTAGAAATGAGCAACCTCAACAGGCAGATCCTCCACTGGACAAAAAACGTGGGGTCTAAAAAGGTTGAATCCGCCAGGGAGAAGATTAGATCATTCAATGAAAATACAGATGTCCAGATTATAGATGAAACCATTAACAATAATAATATCCTTGGGTTAATAAAAGGTTGTAATGCCATTATCGATGCAATGGATAACATACCAACAAGATTTGTCTTAAACTGGGCAGCGATAAAATGTGATATTCCCCTTTTTCATGGGGCAGTTAGCGGACTTGAAGGAAGGGTGACAACTATAATCCCTGGGGAAACCGCCTGCATCGGCTGTATGTATAAAAAGGATACAGACACGGCAAAATTCCCTGTTGTGGGGGTTACTCCAGGGTTAATAGGCGTGATCCAGGCCACTGAGGTAATAAAGTATATCACTGGAATGGGAGAACTACTTAAAAACAGGCTGCTGGTGTACGATGGGATGGATCTCAGATTCAGGGAATTCAGATTGAGCAAAAACCCTGATTGCATGGAATGCTGCCAGGTAGAGAGGTAACAAGATGGGCATTACTGTTCACCTGCACAGGGCCTTTCAGCAATATTGCGGCAATTTGAACACAATCGAGGCGAAAGGCCCCACGGTAAAAGATTGTCTGGACTATATCATACGTATGTACCCGGAGCTGAAAAAGGCGATCTTTTTAGAAAATGATAAACTGCACCCCCTTATTGAGATTTATGTGAATTCAATGAGTACATATCCTGATGCACTTAAAAAACAGGTTAAGGAGGGAGATAAAATACATATTATACATACCCTGGCAGGCGGCTAGTTCCGGATGGCGCTATCAGCAGAGAGTAATCGGCTTTCAGCCAAACCTGGGTTAAAATAGCTTTATACAGATTCAATAATTTCCGGTCAGGAAATTGCATTATTGTAAATGTTTAGTGAAGGCTGTAATATACAGCCTTTACAGGCCTTGATACGGCATGGAACAAAGTGATTTTTTATATTTACGAAGGGATGCACTCTCCTTTTCTTAAAAATATATACGTTTATTATTATTGACTATGCTCGCCGGGTATTGATTTTTAAGGATTATGTAATTACTCTCTTATAGCGTTAAAGATT
>CAZSZQ010000255.1:0-4613 GCA_964610475.1 uncultured Desulfatiglans sp. | reverse complement strand
TATTGATATTTCAATATGGACATTTCATTTATTATTTATCTTGGACAGCTATGTTAGCAGACAAAAGAAAAGCATAAAATCATTGGCGTCCCCCTCTTTACCACGGCGACTTGTCCGGCGAAGCTTAAGCGAAGTCGGAAACATTGTCGAAGACGGAACCGTGGAATCCAGAAATATTAAGAAAGAAAATGAACACAGATAAATAATACTCTTTTACTATTTCACACATTTTAATTATTAGCAGACAACAGAAAAGCATAAAATCATTGGTGTCCCCATCCTTAATATTGATCAGTTTTAAAAGGGAGAAACTATGGAAATGCATCTTGGGTTAAGGAAAAGCTTCTTGCTTATATTAATGATTATAATAATAGGTATTCAAATATTCTGCATAGATGAAAGCTTTAGCATGGCTTTTACAAAAAAGCCCACCGTAATTGTTGTGGATGATGAGACAGGGAAACCGATAGAGGGGGCGGTGGCTGTAGCCATATGGCGGAAGCTCAGCCTCGAAAAAGGTGCATGGTTTGAAGGAGGGATAGAAGTGGTAGCCCGCATAGAAGAGGCTGTATCGGACAAGGAAGGTAAGATATATATTGACGGCTTCTTTAACTGGCGACCCTTTTCTCAGAACCCACACCTTACAATCTACAAACCAGGTTATGTGTGCTGGGATCAGGAGCATATTTATATCAATGAGTTCAAATCGGAAAAGAGGAAGGATTTTGATAAGGGACATAGAATTGCAAGGCTTAAGAAATATCCGGAAGGATTCTCATTTGTAGGGCATGGGAGGTTTGTAGACAGCGTGACGTCATACGATTATACAAAAGCCCTAGAAGGAATTTTCCAAAAGGCTTTTGATTATGAGACAGGATATCGGGTTAAAGAAAGTACAGAAAGAAATAAAAAACGGAAAGAGTTAAAAAAACAAAAAGAAGGAGATAATAATGAATAAGAAGCTTGTCTTAATTATTTTTCTATTATTTTATTACTGTACTTATCCGGCTTTTGCATATGATGATAAAAAAGCTCATCCTGGTTTACAATTACTACAGGCCGAATTTTGTTTATTTTACTCCCAACAGCAAGATTAAGGTCTGTATAAAATTGAAAACAAAAGTGATTATTGCTTCTTCTAAACGATTACTTATTGACACTCCTGCCTTAAATCCATAAACTCCATTCCCAAAAGTTTACTTTCTCCTGTATTCAAATTAATCGTTTTTAGAATCAGGATGTATATGGAGCCAGTAGGTTGGGTTAATAACCCAACATTCTTTTTAGAATTTTGTTGGGTTGCTTCGCTTAACCCAACCTACATATAGCTTATGGTTATGACTGATACTTCAAAAAGGGTTATTCTTTCTACAAAAGGACTGAGCGTACATTTTGGAGGGCTTATTGCCCTTAATAATGTTGATGTAGCAGTCAGAGAAGGTGAAATCCACGGCCTTATAGGGCCGAATGGCGCAGGTAAAACAACATTTACAAATGCAATATCAGGGCTGATTAGAGAAAAGAGAGGAACAATACATTTTTTTGATGAGGTAATTAGTCACCTCGAACCCCATATTATTGCCAAAAAGGGTATATCCCGCACATTTCAGAAAGCCCAGATACTTCCCGGCCTTAATTGCCTTGAAAATGTAATGACAGGCTGTCACACCAGTATAAATGCTGGTATGCTCTCGACTCTTTTTCTCCCCTGCTTTTTAAGAAAATGTGAGGAAAATGTGGTAAAAGAAAAGGCAAAAGCCCTTCTTGACCTTGTGGGTATGGCCGGATCAATTAAAAAGGCAGGTAACGACCTTTCATGGATGGAATGCCAGCTCATACAGATCGCCCGTTCAATGGCAGCTTCACCAAAACTCTTAATACTTGATGAACCTACCGCGGGCATGGGGTTTGATGAAAGCCGCATGGTCGGAACCATTATCAGGCAGATCAGGGATACGGGTGTTACTATCATACTCATTAGCCATGATATGAAGCTTGTGATGGAAAACTCTGACAGGGTTTCTGTGCTGGACTTCGGTGAGCTGATTTTTAAAGGGGATCCTGAGGCGCTTAAGGATAATCAAAGAGTACTGGAGGCCTATCTTGGAACAGAATAGCCTCCTGACCATAAATAATATATCCTCGTTTTACGGGCCGATATGCGCTATCAGGGATATTTCGATGGAGATATGCCGTAATGAGATTATCGGTCTTATAGGCGCTAATGGTGCGGGGAAATCAAGCCTCATGAAGGTAATACTGGGCATAAGGCATGTTAAAAGCGGTAAGATAATATTTAATGAGAAGGATATCACCCGTACCTCAACCCCTGAAATAGTAGCCTCAGGTATTGCATATGTCCCGGAGGGGGGAGGTGTTTTTCCATTTATGACCATAAAGGAAAACCTTCAGCTAGGGGCTGTCCATTATAAAGGTAATGTGAATGAACGGATAGAGATGATATATGAAAGATTCCCCCTGCTAAAGGAGCGAGAGACACAGCAGGCAGGCACACTTAGCGGAGGTCAGAGGCAGCTTGTCGCAATAGGGAGGGCATTGATGTCAGCACCTGAACTCCTTATGCTTGATGAGCCATCACTGGGCTTAGCCCCAAAGGTTGTTGAAGAGCTGTTCAGACTGATACTGGATTTAAAGAATGACGGCTACACCATACTCTTGAGCGAGCAGAACGCAAGAAAGACATTGCAGTATGCAAATCGTGCCTATGTGTTCCGGACAGGGAGTATAATTCTGCATGGTACAGGAAAAGAACTTATGGATAACCCGGTTGTGCAGCAGGCGTATCTTGGAGGGTAATTCGGAAGAAAAAATAAACATTGAACATTGAACATCGAACTTCCAACATCGAATGTTGAATGAAAAGACTTTAAGATGTATGAAGTAAAAGAAAAAGAGAATTTTTATTTATATCCTTGAAGAAGTATTTGATTTTTAATTCAAAATTGGAAGTTCAATGTTCGATGTTCGACGTTCGTCTTTAATAACCCAGATGACCTTTATCCCAGCAAAGCAGGCATCAGTTTTATTTATGGATTAAGGTAAAAAATGGCCGCTTTTATAAGCTATATATTATCAGGCATACAGCTCGGTATTCTGTACGGGATAGTAACCATAGGGTTTAATCTTTTAATCCTTGTTACCGGTGTGCTTAATTTCAGTTACAGCCACCTGCTTGTCCTTTCCATGTATGCCGGGTGGTTCATACTTGAGGCAACAAATAACATCTGGCTTGCAGCCGGAGGGACAGTTGTAACAGGGGTCATAATCAATGCCTTGCTGACACCGCTTTTTTTACCATTCATTAAAAAACGGGCACACCTGGAGTCTCTTGTAATATCAATAGGCATAGCGCTTATCAGTGTTGAAATAATATCTCACTGGCTTAACGCAGGGCTACCTATAGCCTTCTCCAAAACTATCCAGATGTCCGATTCGGCAATAAAGTTCGGCCTTGCCAGTATCGGAATAGGAAGGATTATTTCCCTTGTTGCAGGGATAATCCTTTTATTTATATTTTTCATTTTCCTGTATCACAGCAAACAGGGAAGGATATTAAGGGCGGTTGCACAGGATACAGAGACGGCAGCAATGCTGGGGATTTCAATACCTAAAACCATGCTGATAAGCTTTGCCCTTGGCGGCCTTCTTGCAGGTCTTGTAGCCATATTAATGGCTGTATCTTTAGGTTCCGCATCAGCGGAACTGGGTGATAACATCACCCTTATGTGCCTTGCCATACTCTTTCTTGCGGGCATCGGCAATCTTAAAGGCGGATTGATCTGCGCTGTTTTTATGGGAATTGTCGAAGGTCTGGTAATGGGGTATCTGCCGCCTGACTGGACAAAGGCATTTGCCTTTTCGGTGATACTTGTGGTTCTCCTGTTTAAACCGGAAGGGATATTCGGATCACAGCATTAACGGGTATAATATGACCTTATTTCAATTCTATTTTTTTGAGTTCTCAGCCATATACATAATGATAGGCTGGGCAGTTTATCTGATGTTCCGGATAAACCAGCCATACTTTGGTTCACTCTACTCCATGTGTATTGGGGCCTACTTTGCCGCATACACCTCGGTAAATCTTGGCTGGCCCGTATGGCTTACACTCCCTGGCGCAGTAATACTCACTATATTGATAGCCCTGATACCGGCATTCAGGCTTGCTAAACTAGGGCCCTTTCCAATGGTTATTGCCAGCATAGCATTACTCTTTATCATACAGACGATTGTAAAAAATACAGATGCCCTTGGCGCACGCTACGGTCTCTTCGGTATGCCCTTTATTCCACATCATGTTACATTACTGATAACCTACGGGCTTCTGCTTTTAATCGGGTATATAATTTTTCACCTGGATTATTCCCATATAGGGAGAGCAATGGATGCCATCCATTTTGACAGGGATGTTGCAACCACACTTGGCATTAATGCCGGTAAACTCAGCATCCAGTTTCAGGTGATAAGCTCTGCTATCGGGGGAGTAGCAGGTGTACTATATGCCTACACAATGCAGGGGGTCTATCCTGCTGCATTTAATATGAATCTGATGATGTACGCCATAACAATAGTGGTCCTTGGCGGCATGTATA
>CAZSZQ010000254.1:0-4628 GCA_964610475.1 uncultured Desulfatiglans sp. | reverse complement strand
GACAGTTGGTTCCGGACAGTCAGATTCGGGATACTTTGAAATACTGTACAGCATGGAAAAAAGTAGACTTCGAAAATATCCTATGGCAATTTGATCACAATAATATACAGGAATATCTTGCCGCATCTCTCCTGTCACGGCAGCCTTTTGATGTAATAAAAGATTTTATTTCTTTCAAACCGGAGTACAGGAAAATCATTCCATCCTGGGTAAACACCGTATCCTTTTTATTAAGCATCTCAGATATGTCGCAACTTATTGATTGGATTTTGGAAATTGAACCGGAGATATGTCTGAAATTCGAAGCTGATAAGATATCAAAAGAGAAAAGATTGAGTATATTTAAAAATATCTTTAATGAATATAAAGAGAAAAAGATATGGATTAATAATGACCGCATTAGAGATGATGAACTGGCGAGATTCGGGCAATCAGACGAGGCTATCAAATTCTTAATAAATGAAATCAAAGAAGCCAGCCATGTGACTACCTTAGGAAATGCAATGGAAATAATAACTGAAATGGATATTCCATTTTCGCTTAAGCAGGAAGTGCAAGACCTTTTTGAACTTATTGCATTAGATGGATTTTCTATCCAGATAAATGAATCAATTCAGTCAAAGGCTTTAATTGGATTAAGCAGACTAAAATTGGATTCAAAAGAAGTTTTGGACAAGATTGTATCAAAGATCAGGTATTCAAAAAGCGATTGGGTGCGATATGGCCTATATTACCTTTTACACCAAAGTGAGTTGCTGGATGAGTATATTGATATTTTTCTTGAGGGAATTTCTTATGTAGGAATGAATTTTTCTACTGAAAGAGAATCAAGACTATTTAATGAGCGGTGGGAACTTAAACAAGGTTTGAAAAAAATTAAAAAGTCTGCCTCGATAAAAAAACTCATTAATCATTTTATGGATGATGAAAAGCATTTACGCGAATTATTTATTGGTGATCATGATATTTCTTTTATAGCTGATCTGATGGCAAAAGCTTTTCTTGAAGACCCAACTGTCGTTGCCCAGGCTGTTAGCTTTTCATTAAGTTTACTCTACCACTATAACGATGAAGAATCGGAACAGTTTTTTTTCTTTTATGAAAAAACTAATACAAAATTTCAAGCATTCCAGATTGCTATGGCGAAAGAGAATCATTACCGAGAAAGATTAATGGCTGATTTAGCTGTTCCAGAATGCATTGAATATTTTATCAATAAATACGAACAAGGAAATTTACCTGATGATCTTGTTTGGGGATTTCTTCAGTCTTTACGTTTTAAGAACAATGATCTTTTCGATTCTCTCTATACCGCCCTTAACCAAAAATACGACAATAGATTTATTTTAAAACCAGTGCCAGACTGGGATAAAATTCGTAAACAGCGAAAAGAACTGGATATTCAGTTAATATTCAATAAGGAAGAGTTACTTAGTCAAATAAGGTTAATTTTTGAAATCGAAGGAAAAGAGGAGTTGTCGATTGAAAATTTATCAAAACTCAGAACAAAATACTGGCCAGATACGTATTATTCAGATTTTGCATTTGATACATTACGAAGCATCTCTCCAAAAAATGAAAAAGTTAATATGGATGGTGTAAACAAGTTTTTCAGTAAAATAGATTGGGAAAGATTTCAGATCGAAAAAATATACGAAAAACTTCGATCTGATGAGAATTTGAGGTTGTCTGAAGAACAAAAAAAGATAATCGCCACATGGTGTTATTCTCATATTGATAAAGTAGATTTTAAAAATGCAATTCAAACGAGTGAAAAGAATAGTTATAATATTCGTTGGGATGCTATTTATATATGGTACTTCTTCAAAAGACTAAATCTAAAATATCCAAAAAATGTTTTGCTAGACATGCTTTCATTCGATTACAACCAAGAAGGAATTGAGTACCTGGAAGATTATCTGGATGAAGCAGAAATGACATCTCGAATTTTAGAGAACCTATCCAATGGTATATTGATAAACGATGTATTAAAAAATCATATTGATTATTGTAAAAGGCATAAAGTTAAAGATGTTATTGGTTACGCTTTAAAAGAAATATGTAACCAGAATAGAGATGTGCATGATGAAGTCAGGGCAATATCTCTGGAGGCTGTTTGTGAGGTTTCTGATGATTTTTCTGAATTTGAAAAGATACTTCCTGAAGTAAAGGATGAGTTCAAATGGCAGGTGATTGATGTCCTTGTTAAAAATGATAGCGAGATGGTCTATCATTTTCTAAAGCAAATTTTTATCAATGAAAAAGAGGATGAAAAATTTAAAGCGACTGAGTATCTTCTGAACCATCAAGACTTGGATGCCTTAAGATACTACATCAATTGGGCAAAGAAGAATAAAGATATTCCAAGGCGTTTTTATAATAACTCACCATTGATGTCCTTAAAAAGTTCAGAATGTATTCCGTTACTTTTTGATTTATTAGAATTCACTTATAGGGAAAATATTGAAACGTCAGACCCTTTTGAAAGATGGGATCGGCTGGTTTTGGATAGTCTGACGAACATTGCATTATTTTCATACGAAAATTACATACAAGTAAGAAAAACTATTCAATCTTTTATTAATGACTACTCCGACATTTATCAAAATGTGAACTGGTTGAATGCTTTTCTTGAGCAGGTTGAACAGAAATATTACGTTAATAAAAGTGTAAAATATGAAATAGATGACGTTATTCAAAAAATAAAAAATACCCTAATATGAATGTGGGGAAAAGCGGGGTCACAGATTCGGAGTTGTTCAGCTACATAGAAGTGTTTAACAAGATAACTGAAGTAGCATTTAAAAACGAGGAAAAATAATCAGATAACTGCTACCCGATTGAAGATATTTATAAGCAGTGTACAAAACGAGTTTACTGATATCAGGTGTGATCTTAAAGCATTTATTACTAAAATAGGGGGCATACCTCAAAATTTCAATGAGCTATGTATACAAATGTAATGCACATAATTTATCGTCTTTTGGCTTTAGATGTTTTGAATATTGAGGGCAGAAATCATGAAAGAGGGAAAAAACCAGTCTGAAATAATCCTTTATAAGACCGATGATGGCCGAATAAAGGTGGATACTATTTTTCAGAATGAAACAATATGGCTAACACAGGTGCAGATGGGTGAGTTGTTCTGTGTGGACAGAAGTGTTATCACAAAACATCTAAAAAACATATTTGCAGATAATGAACTTGATATAAATTCAGTATGTGCAAAATTTGCACTTACTGCCGCTGACGGGAAAAACTACCAGACAAAATACTATAATCTGGATGCCATTATCGCTGTTGGTTACAGAGTCAATTCAAAACGGGCGACCCAGTTCCGAATTTGGGCTACCAATGTCCTTAAGGAATATATCATAAAAGGCTTTGCAATGGATGATGAGCTGCTCAAGAAAGCTGACCGATGGGACTACTTTGATGAGTGGCTCGCTCGTATCCGGGATATCCGGGCATCAGAGAAACGATTTTATCAGAAAATCCGGGATATCTACTCCACTGCAATTGATTATGATAAAAATTCAGAACAGGCACAGGACTTTTTTAAAAAAGTTCAGAATAAAATGTTATGGGCTGTTACAGGAAAAACCGCTGCGGAGCTGATTGAAGTCCGAAGTGATTCCAGCGCTCCTAATATGGGGTTAACCTCCTGGCGAGGTTCTATTGTCAGAAAACATGATGTAGGGATTGCCAAGAATTATCTAAATGCAGATGAGGTAAAAGAGCTGAATGAAATTGTAACCATGTATCTTGATTACGCTGAACGGCAGGCTCGTCAGAGGAAAACTGTTACCATGAAGCAGTGGTCAGATAAGCTTGATTCGTTTCTGGAATTTAATGAGCAGAAATTGCTTGCCCATGCAGGTAAGGTTAAAGCAGAAGTTGCTAAAAAGGTTGCAGAAGAAAGATATGATGAGTTCGATAAAAAGAGAAGAATTGCCGAAGCCATTGCAGCCGATGAAGAGGACATGAAAGAGCTTGAAGAATTTGAAAAAAAGATTTTAAAAAACCTGACAAAACAAGAGGATTCAGAATGAAATTTGCCGAAGAAAAGCTCGAACAGGCTGTAATTAAATTATAAATTGGTCCCCTTAAATAACGATGCCGCTGATTTGCCAGGCGGGCTCAGCGGGAGCCTTTGCAGGTTCATCTACCTCTGGTAGAGAACATGGATATCATCTACATAACTGAAGAAAAAGGAAAGGTTTATTTGCTTACTTAAAAGTTCGATGGAAAAATGATTGTTATAAATATGGGCTGTATTATTAAAGAAGTATTATTGACTCATTATAAATATCTATCTATACTTCACCATCTACTAAAAAACAACCTATCACATGAAACAGGAGGGAAGCAAATGCGAAAATTATCGGTAATATTATTGATTTTAACGGCAATTTTATCCGTCACATTTATTATGACCTATTCATCAGCTGATACCGGTGTCACCAGTTATGCAGAAGACAGGGCACTGATAGAGGACCTTCAGGCACGCTACATGTTTGCCCTGGATTTTGGTGACCTGGATACATATGTGAAGACATTCACTGAGGATGGTATCCTGGATATTATAGGTTTTAAATGGCAGGGGCGGGAAACCATCAAGAGAGAAC
>CAZSZQ010000253.1:0-4648 GCA_964610475.1 uncultured Desulfatiglans sp. | reverse complement strand
TCTCCTTTTCTTAAAAATATATCCGCTGGTAATTGGTGACTAAGCCCGCCGGGTTTTGATTTTTAAGTATTATGTTTTTACTCTCTTATTGTGTTTAAGACAGTAATCCTTAAAAATCAAACCCCATGCACGACGAGGTTCGGATATATTTTTAAAGAAATGGAGAGCGCCGGAACCCGGGGTTATATCTGTTAAGACAATTTCATAACCGGAAATAATTGTATCATAAACATTTTTATATTCATTAATAATTAATTTAAACAGGAGGATAATATGGTAAGTTTAAAAGGAACCAGAACCGAAAAGAATCTGCTTACCTCCTTTGCAGGAGAATCGCAGGCCAGAAACCGGTATACCTATTTTGCCAGCAAGGCTAAAAAGGAAGGCTATGAACAGATGGCCTTTATTTTTGAAGAGACCGCCAATCAGGAAAAGGAACATGCTGAAAGACTTTTCAAGTTTCTTGAAGGCGGAGAGGTTGAGATTTCAGCGGGATTTCCGGCAGGTATGATAGGAACAACCCTGGAAAATCTGAAGTCCTCTGCCGCAGGCGAGCATTATGAGCAGACAGAAATGTACCCCGGTTTTGCAAAAACCGCAGAAGAAGAAGGTTATAAAGAAATTGCAACGATTTTCAGAAACATTGCCATAGCAGAAAAACAGCATGAAAAACGCTACAATGACCTCGCCGCAAATATTCAGAAAGGCAGGGTCTTTAAAAGAGACAAAGAGGTTGTCTGGCGCTGTAGAAACTGCGGCTTCCTTTATGAAAGCACAGAAGCCCCTGACGAATGTCCGGCCTGCGCCCATGCAAGGGCCTATTTTGAGCTGCTCGGAGAGAATTATTGATAAATCCGTATAAACGTCTGTTGCCTCTTGAAAAAAACAGAGGCAACAGTGAAAAACTCATAATTTTTCATGAAAGGGGTATAAAATGGCTGAACGAACCGGAATTATAACCATGCATGGAAACCCTCTTACCCTCCTGGGAAGGGAACTAAAGGCTGGAGACAGGGCGCCGCAGGCAACCCTTCTTGATAATAACATGACACCTGTAACAGTTTCATCTTACAGAGGCAAGGTACTGGTAATTTCATCCGTCCCATCTATTGACACGCCCGTATGCGATATAGAAACAAGAAGGTTCAATAAAGAAGCAGAGGACCTTGGAGATGATGTGATTATACTTACAGTAAGCATGGATCTCCCCTTTGCACAGAAAAGATGGTGTGGTGCAGCAGGTATAGACAGGGTTATAACGTTATCTGATCACAGGGACGCCTCTTTCGGAAATGCATACGGGATGCTTATAAAGGAGCTTCGTCTTCTGGCCAGGGCAGTATTTGTAGTAGATAGAGAAGGTATAGTCAGATATGTCCAGACAGTAAAAGAGCTGTCCAAAGAACCTGACTACGATGAAGTGCTTAAACAGGTCAGAAAACTGGTATGATTTATCTAATCTGTGAACAATAAATATTATAAAAGGAGAAAATAAGATGGCACAAAGACATGAAATTTATAAATGTGAAGTGTGTGGCAATATCGTTGAGGTATTAACCGCGGGCGGCGGCACACTGGTCTGCTGCGGTCAGCCCATGAAACTCTACAAAGAAAACACCGTTGACGCTGCAAAGGAAAAACATGTGCCTGTTATTGAAAAGATTAACGGCGGGTACAAGGTACGTGTGGGCAGTGTTGCACACCCGATGGAAGCAAAACATTATATCGAATGGATAGAGATAATAGCAGACGGCAAGGCATACAGACAGTTCCTGAACCCGGGCGATAAACCTGAGGCTGTATTTATGATTGATGCAGCAAAGATCACGGCCAGGGAATACTGCAACCTTCACGGCCTGTGGAAGGCATAGCAAAGGAGGACTGCATGACTACACCAAAACATTGCCCCGGATTTAATGATTTAAAAGATCTTAAATCATTTACCTGTAAATGTCCTAACTGCGGCAAAGAAAAAGAGATTTTTTCAGATGAGTTCAACAGGAACCACATCTGTTCAAAATGCAAACAGGAGATAGATTTTACAAAATGCACTTTTGAATCAGAGGCTTGATAGAGAGGGGGTCTTTGCATGAAAAAATTTGAATACAGGATCACAACACACCCGGCGGACATGTTTAAGCATATCGGCTTTTTTTGCACTGATCAGGGGGAGTGCAGTCTTGAGCAGGTCCCTGCTGACCAGCTCTCTGTCCTTGGCAGCATCCTCAACGAAAAAGGCTCCATGGGATGGGAACTTGTGCAGCTGAATTTCGGGAAAGAAGGTTTAATGGCCTTTTGGAAAAGGGAGATATAAATCCGGATTATTCAATATTCCAGGGTTCCGGTAAAAGGGAGGGCTAATCTTTTAGTTAAGGAGAAAATGGCGCATGAATATTGAAAAAAAAGCTGATGAAAAGCAGGTACAGCTTAACATCAGGGATGTTACATCCTGTGATGCAACCGCACAGATGTTGAGAAAGGCAGAAAGGGACGGTGTGGAAACCGCCTTTCACAGGGCAGCAGCAATGAAGGCATGTCCCATTGGCGCTGATTCCGCCTGCTGCAAGCACTGCTCCATGGGGCCGTGCAGGCTTGTATCAAAGGACCCTTACGGGAAGGTGGGTGTGTGCGGGGCAACAATAGATACCATCCAGTCAAGAAATTTTGCAAGGATGGTGGCAAGCGGAGCTGCTGCCCACACAGATCACGGAATGAGCATGCTTGACCTCTTCAGGGATGTGGTAAATGGTAAAATAAAGGAATACACAATAAAAGACACCTTTAAACTTGAGGCCATTGCCGGGGAGATCGGCATAGATGTCACGGGAAGAGAAACTGAGGATATTGCCATGGACCTCTACCATGAGCTCGAGAGGACCTACACACAGGTAGATGGTGAGATCCCCTTTGCCAAAAGGGTTCCCGTAAAGACCCTTGAAATATGGAGAAAATACGGGGTTGTTCCCAGGGGTGCAATGCGTGAAATAATGGAGCTAATGCACCGGACCCATATGGGAGTTGACCAGGATTATGAAAACATAACCAGACAGTGCAGCCGTACCGCCCTCTCAGACGGATGGGGAGGATCAATGGTTGCAACGGAAATATCCGATATCCTGTTTGGCACCCCTACTCCCGTAAGGGCGGAGGTAAATATGGGGTGCCTGAAGGAAAAAGAGGTAAATATCATAATACACGGGCATGAACCCAATCTCTTTGAATCCATGCTTGCCTCTGTAAGCGATCCCGGCCTTGTCCGGGCGGCAAAGGATGCAGGCGCAGAAGGGATTAATCTTGTAGGCATGTGCTGCTCAGGAGCAGAGATGCTTTCACGCCACGGTGTTCCTCATGCCGGTAATTTCATGTCAACAGAGACCATTCTTGTAACAGGTGCTGTTGATGCAATGGGCGTTGACGTACAGTGTATAAAACAGGGACTTGCCAGGGTGGCCGAGTGCTATGGAACCAGGCTCTTTACAACAAATCCCAGATGCCATATTGAGGGGGTTGAACACATAGAATTTCATGAGCATTCGCCAAGGGATTGTACTGACGCCATAGTAGAAAATGCCATTGTCAGATTTAAAAACCGCAATATGCCCATAGAGATTCCCAATATCAGAAATACCGGCATACACGGGTTTTCACATGAGTATATAAACTACATGCTCGGGGGCACATTCAGGGGCTCCTATACACCGCTTAATGACAATATCATAAACGGAAGAATAAGGGGTGTGGCAGGTGTTGTGGGCTGCACCAACCCCAGGGTAAAGCAGGATTATGTTCATGTTGAGCTTGTAAAGGAACTGATAAAAAATGATGTCCTTGTTGTGCAGACCGGCTGTTCGCAGATCGCCCTTGCAAAGGCCGGATTGTACACGCCTGAGGCCGCACACCTTGCAGGCCCGGGGTTGAGCGAAGTATGTGAGACCGTGGGCATGCCGCCTGTGCTTGGGCTGGGCTCATGCGTTGACAACAGCCGCATACTTATCGCCTGCTCCCAAATGGTTAAGGAAGGAGGGCTGGGGGAGAGCATCTCCGACCTGCCTGTAGCGGGAGCCGCACCCGAATGGATGAGTGAAAAGGCAATTTCCATAGGGCAATACTTTGTTGCATCAGGGGTATATACTGTTTTTGGCGTTACATATCCTGTAATCGAAGGCACAAAATTTCATAAACTGCTTTTTGACGGCCTTGAAAGCATGGGTTTCGGAAAATGGGGTTTTGCGGTCGATCCGCATGAAATGGCGCAAATGATGATAGCGCACATAGATAAAAAGAGAAAGGCTCTTGGTATTGACAAGGCAAGGGAGAGGGTTCTCATGGATATGGCCGACAGGCAGAAACTTGAAGCGGCATAGCCAGAAAAGAGTTGAACTTGAAGGCTTTTAAACATAATATCTGTTAAACACAAAAAAAAGGAGGAACAGATAATGGATAAATATGAATGCACAGTATGCGGTTATGTTTATGATCCCAGGGAGGGAGACCCTGATAACGGAATAAAACCGGGAACATCCTTTGATGATCTCCCTGATGACTGGACCTGCCCTGTTTGCGGTGCAGCAAAAAATCAGTTCGAAAAGGTCTAGTTCAGTTTCACATCCATTGTCAGATCGGCCGGGGGAGATATCTAAATGTGTAA
>CAZSZQ010000252.1:0-4656 GCA_964610475.1 uncultured Desulfatiglans sp. | reverse complement strand
ATAAATGATATGAAGGCATTCGGTAATCCCTTCAGATATGTTACACTGATCGGTGAGAATGAAGCCGCTTTTTCAGGGGCATGGGAACCTTTAAGGGTCACCGAAGGTTTTTCTAAAGATCAGCCCACATTGAGTGTGATGCCTGCCATGTCGTGGCAGCCTGACCTTGTTCTGCCTACACCTCCGAGTGTCGAAAGGATTATCGCGCAGATAACCGATCAGGCAAAGGTAAAATATGACCGTTATGCAAACAACTGTTACTGCAACAATCTGGTATTGATCTCACCCACTGCCTTTGACGCTATAAAAAGGGAAGGCATGTCACAAGGCGACCTGAAGCAGATATTATATGAAAGAATTCAACTGCCCGGCTCTAAAGTTTTTGACGGCAGGGAAAGGACAGGAATTATCAAGTTTCCCCAATGGGTGATTGATAAACACAAAGCCGATCCTGAAGCGTCAGTGCCAATACTCAGGAGCCCCGAAAGCCTGAAGATCTGTGTAACAGGAGGGCCTGGCCCTGATATGATCGCCTATATAGGCACCTGGGGATACGGCCCTTCGCACTTTATAACGAAACCAATAAAGCTGCCGTCAAACTGGGATGAACTGCTGAAAAAATACAGGGGATGGGAAAGCCCCACTGTGAAGTGAACATAGATATACATGTGACTCAAAAAATCTCAGGGGCACGGCGTGGCGAAGATCCCGACGCAATTATCGTGGCCTTATATGACTTATTTGGAATATCTTTTCTTGAATAATAAATATGACTGTGAAGAACGGGGTCACCCTTGAAAATATTCCCCATTAACCCACATATGCGATTATCGATCAATCTCTAATGTCAAGGGTAACCAGATTGTTTTATGATGGGGATTTAAGATTGACATACAACGCCAAACTCCATATTCTTTGTTCCGCAAAAAGAGAATTCTTTAAAAAGATTGAATGCAGAAAATTTGTAAATGTGCAAAGATCAATCTTTTAACAAAATGGCTGATTTAAAAGTGACCTGTTAACTTTAATAGTCCTCCTGTGCCGGGGACAAGGAGAAAACAAAATGCTCAAACGAATTATTTTAATCGCGATCCTCATATTAGCCGGTATCTCTGTGTCAGCGCCAACCTACTCCGCCGATAGTCAGGAGACAATTGAGGAAAACAACAAGCAGATTGTGATCGAATTTTACAACGCAGCGCTTAACGAGAAGAACTGGGAAAAGACCAAGAGCTTCATCGGTAACCGCTACGTTCAACACAACCTTTCTGCCAGCGATGGGCCGGAAGGGCTGAAGGCGCACATTGAATTTCTGAAACGCGATTTTCCCAACAACCATGGCGAGATCAAGCATGTCCTTGCCGACGGTGATCTGGTGGCACTGCACATCCACTGCCAGCGCAGCCCGGAAATGCGCGGCTACGCCGTGGTGGATATCTTCAGAGTTGAGAACGGCAAGGTGGTCGAGCACTGGGATGTGGTTCAGTCCATTCCCGATCCCAAGAATGCGAAAAACCAGAACACCATGTTCTAGGCCACGTAAATGAAAAGGCCGACGATCCGTCGGCTTTTTCGCAGCCCATGTTTGTGAAAAGGGACGCTGCAAGGTTATTACCTTGCATCAAATATCTATTACGGCTTGAAGCGCCATGTGTTTAAAGGTCGTTTCAAATTTTTAATCCTCACCATATAGATAATATGCCTGCGGATTAAAATCCCTTCAACTTTCCTTTAAACACAAAACTTTCGTCGCCTCACTGCGAAATCCGGTGCAAGATTCAGGTAATAAATTTAACAGAGAAAGAAACAAGTTGATAAACCAATAATCCTTTGCTTTAATTTGAATGGAAGCCCTGTTTGTATAATTGTCATGATACATGACAATGCTCCGCTTACTAATTTTTTTTGAAAAGGAGAATTATGAAAGAATCCAAATACTCAAAATATGTTGTAACAAATTTTACTCCCAATCTGGGCAATTCATCTCACAGGACAGGTCCTGTAGAATCAATAGAGAGTCCAAGAAGCGTTCCGACTCATGTTATGTGGCTGGACAGTTCTATTGTTCCTGAGGCATCATACGTCGAAGCCGTGTGGGTATGGCCGCAATGTGCTTCGGAAAAAAATGTTGCCAAACCTCATACGCATGACTTTGACGAATTTATTTCCTTTTTTGGTACAAACTGGGATGACCCGCACGATTTATGCGGTGAAATAGAATTCTGGCTGGAGGATGAAAAATTTGTCATGACTAAAAGTTTTCTGGTCTATATTCCGGCGGGTATAAAACACTGTCCTTTAATCGCGAGGAGAGTGGACAGACCTATTTTCCATATTAACTCAGGCAGCGGGAAACATTACGTCGATAATATTGAAAGCTCATAAAAATGCGATTCTAGAACGGATTGAATTTTACTCCCGATCCTCTCATGTTAAAACGCTGTTAGGATAGAAGATTAATGTCAGCGGGACGTCCATTAATGTCAGCGGGACGTCCATAAGTTTCTAAGTTATTAGTCTTTCAGTTTAATATCCCTGGCTTTTACTGCTATCTTACCCCTGTCTACAGCATAAGGATTCATAATATTAATCTCCGCTGGTTTAATAATTTCAAAGGACCTATCTCCACCTGTCAATAGAAACGGTTACCGGCCTGTACATGTGCCATGCCTGCATCATGGGACTGGCATTACCCCCTGCTACAACAATATCTATGGTGCCCGGTTTGAATACCTTATGCAGGGTGGTGTCAGGTTTTCCTTCAGTATCGGGCGTATCCCTGAAATAATGGGAAGTCCTCAGTTCACCAAGGGGTTTTACCGCATGTTCAACAAGGTATTCGGCTATTTTCTGTTTTGTAAATCCCTCACTCTTTAATATCTCAGCGCGCTTGGGTGATATGATGATCACAGCACCCATCGGGAACTCAAATTCGGCGATGTCAGCAGCCACATGGTCCAGTGTGAAACGAACATGCCCGTAATTGCCGGCGTGTGCCCAGCCGCCTGTGAACATTGTGAGTGTATTCTCTTCTTTCTTAAAACCCATGGATTCACTTAAGGACTGCCATGGGCTTTGCTCCTCAAACTCCGGGAACATAAATGGCCAGGTGCTTATGTTGCCCACGACCGCCATCATATTTATACCGTTAACGCCTCCGCCCAGATTTATAATAAATAATCTCAGGGCGCGTCCCATAACCGCATTGGCGTAATTTCCCGGCCCCAGCACGGAAGTGCCTGCATTCATCTCCAGTTCATTCCGGATGGGACCATTCACCACCTGCATGAAGGAAAAGGCATTTGTGGAACGTACAAGGGAATTAAGGTTATGTTTATCGTATGCCTCAAGGGTTGCTAAGAGCACCGGCAAATGGCGGGCTTCACAACCTGCCATAACAGCATTTATGGCGACTTTCTCTACTGTTACACCCAGTCCTTCCGGCATCATAGCCTTGACTACTATTGTTTCGGGATTGATGCCTGTACCCTTCAGCATTTCTGCGACGCGGGCCTCTGTAGGAGGAATAACAGGCAGACCGTCTGTCATACCCTTTGAATTTAAATATTTCTGGATTTCATCAAGGGTACCGCTTGTCATGATCCTGTCTCTTTTCGGCGCTTCAATAAAACCTTTTTGTTTTTCGTTATCCTTCAGGGGAATGGTCAGGCATGATATGACATCATCAATAGTCTTTTCTTCCTTTGACAGCTCCATTGTCTCGGCAGGATATGGGATAGCGACATAGCGAAGCTCCGCACCCTCCCGGTTTCGCGTAGTATCAGCTACACTTAAAAGGGTATCAAACATCAGTACTGCACCCGGTAAACCAATCTTTTCCAGTTTCGCCGACCACTTGAAGGCATAGGAGGTAGTGGATGAGGATGGGGCGCCGGCATAAATAAAGGCATCGGCATTTTTCTTCATTTCATTCCAGAGCGCAGGATCATCCTCCGAGTAGCCGGTGTTGCGTCCTTTGATGGTTATTACGATATCGGGGTGCCTTTCCATCAGTCTCTTTTCAATCTTTAATAAGAAGGTTTCAAATCCGGTTCCGCTGCCCCAGGAGTTGATCATATAAATGCGTTTTCCTTTTAAAGATGAGGGCCTTGGTGTCAGTGGAATGCGTTCGATCGTAGGCCAGACACCGCGGGGGTCCATTACAGAGTAGGTACCTTCCGTGTTTTTTGCATCCTGTGTTAAAGCGGATGTTGATGAAGGTAAAGTAAGGAGAAAGATAATAAACTGAGAACTAAGAAGTTTAAAGAAAATATTGGTTATTTTACACGGCATAATCTCCCTCATTAATTAAGGGTAAACATATAAAATCGTTATTTTATGTGCTGATAATTTTATTGACACAATTTTGCCTTTTGTATACCTGTATACATTATTTGCTGTAAATTGCATATAGATTAGTTTCCTTCCGAAACAAATCAATAAAATCGGATCCATTTTCTATTGTGGAATCCGGCATCTTTAAATTTAATGGAGGAATCCATGCAAATCCCAAAATTTTTTCACCGTTTAATTATTTTATCGGCAATATTTTTTACATTCGCAGGCATGACTTCAGGTGATACCCCAAGCCTCGGGACAGGGCCGGAATCAAATACGGTTAAAACATCTTATGGCCATGTCCGGGGCCTTCATGAA
>CAZSZQ010000251.1:0-4668 GCA_964610475.1 uncultured Desulfatiglans sp. | reverse complement strand
CCGATAACCATATTGGTTTGTTCTTTACTCTCAGCTGTTGAAGCTATCGGCCGGTTAACCTCCACACCTGATTCTTTAACAAAGGTGGTGGTAACCAGAAAAAATATCAGCAATAAAAATGTCATATCAACCATAGGGGACATATTTATTTGTATATCTTCATCTTTTTTATTTCGTCCTAAAGATAATTTTCCCATGGGGTGTTCCTTCCTTCTATAATCAATTATTCTGCAGGGTTGACCTGGATATTCTCAGGGAGAACCGCTGCATCCTCTCCAGTAGCCCGTTTGCCTTCCGCGTCAGATATGTGCCCATAAACAGACCGGGAACAGCAATCACAAGCCCGGCCTGTGTAGTAAGTAATGCCTCAGAGATCCCTCCGGCCAGACCCTTTGCATTTCCGGTGCCAAACTCTGCGATAACTGAAAATGTCGTAACCATACCGCTTACAGTACCAAGCAATCCCAGTAAGGGGGCTATGGTAGACAGCATGGCAATGGTTGCCAAATGTTGTTTTATATATAAAGCCTGCCCTGCTTTCAGACTATCTAAGATTTCACTGTTCAGGTCCATTCTATTGGTTCGTTCAGCTACAAAACCATCAATTAAAGCCTGTTGCCAAGTAGCACATTTAAAATCTTTTTTCCCGAAGTTATTTATACACTCCTGAGCAGGGCGCCACCCTTTCATGTAAAAATGCATGTCCATTGTCTTTTTTATAATCAGATACCACATCCACAAACAGGTTATGATCAGGGGGTACATTACCCACCCCCCGATCCTGATTTGATCAATGGCTTCGTTTAGCAAATCGATAAGCACATTGGCCTCCTATTATCTTGTTTCCTGTTGTTTTATAAGAGTGATTATAAAGGCAGTCCCCTTTTCTTCCATATCTGTAACTATCTTATCAACCTGAGACTTGAAGAAATGGTGTACAACCATAATCGGGATAGCTATCATCAAACCGAAATATGTCGTGTAGAGCGCAACAGATATACCGCCTGCAAGCATGCCGGGGTCACCAGTCCCAACTTCTGTAAGGATCTTAAATGTTGTAATCATACCGGATACGGTACCAAGAAGACCCAGCAGAGGCGAAATTACCGCCAACAAGGCAAGGGTTGGCAAGAATCTTTCAAGTTTAGGAACCTGTCTTAAGATAGACTCCTGCAGGGCATTTTCCAGAACATCCTGACTATATCCTACGTGTTCCAGGGCTGCATCCAGCATCTGACAGGTGGGGACACGGCTTTTTGATGAACATAATGCCTTTGCTTCTTTCCAGTTTCCCTTGCTGGCAAGATTCTTTAATTGTTCCATAAACTTTTCTGACGCCTTTGCCTTTGTACTCAGCACTAAAATACGTTCAAGACCAATCAGTACAGCGGCTATGCCAACCACCAAAAGCACATACATGATCGGGCCGCCTGTTGCAAGCCAGTCAGCAAATGATGTTTCTTTGGTAAACGATGCAAAAGCACCGCCGTTTGTCAGATCGATGGGAGCAATGTTTGATTTCTTGTCAAAATAATTTTTAATGGCTGACAACATGGCGCCGGGGGCATCGCCCTGCACAGCTACCAGGCCCGTGCCGTCCGCTTCGGTTTTAGTAAAGCCAACAGTGCCATCCTGTAATTTAAAGTATGCTGTAAATCTTCCGATGCGGATGAGTTCTCCTTTGGTTTCCCTTCCGTCAGGCCCTATAAAATTTCCCTCACGCCTTGCTATCCTGCCGGACTCTTCCATTTCAGAGAAATAAAACTCCACCAGGGTCTTGATCCAGTTCATGCCCGGAAAACGTTTGGATTCGACAATGCCTTCCAGAACCTCTTTTCTTTCAGGATATTCAGCGGTTATGGGGTTATCACGGCTGGCGCTAATAGCATCCTTACCAGTGGCCCTCACGGCATCCTCGATAGCCTGTATCTCATCCTTTTCATTTTCAAGATCTTTTTTAAAGGCCTCTTCCTGGTTACGCAGGGCTTCATACTCTTTTACCAGCCTGTCGTATTCAGCCTGTTCCTTCGCATCCTGGGCCTTCAGATTGGCAAGCTCTTTTTCAAGGGCTGTTTTATCCATTTTTACCAGCCGCTCCATCTCTGCGGTATCTTCAAGCGACTGTTCCTGTGCCTTATTTACATTACCGGCAACTTGTTTCCATCCTTCGGATTGGGCATAAACCTGCCCGGCAGCCAAGATAAGGCATAAGCCTGATAATATAACGATTTTATTTTTAATATTATTTCCCATTTTTTATATTGCTCCTATAGGAAGTTCGACAATTTCTGCGGCTCTTTTGGCAAGTGCCATTTCAAACACCTTCTTGAATTCTTTTATCTGATCTTCGGGGAGGGCTTCCCATTTGCCTGCCTGCTGATTCCACATGCCGATCTGTTTTTTATCAATGGACATGTAATACATGGACACACGGCCAAGCCTTAACAGGGTAACCTGGGTAGCAACCCCGTTAATATCAAGTGTCATATCTTCCTGGGGCTCGATCATTTTCCCGTATTCAGCCTCAATTTTCAGGCCCATAGAAAATACACGGTTCAGTTTTTCACTCAATTGAACATTATAATTATTGAGTGAACTCCTGAGAATGTCTACACGCTTTTGTCTTTCATCCGGCAGAAATGGAAGGTCTTTTTTTATAAATGCTTCCATGCGGTCAACCACGCTTTCCAGATAGGGCTCAAGCTGTTCGCGGAGTTTATTAACCTCTTCTTTTTTGAATTGCAGGTCTTTTATATTCTCTTTGACACCCTCAATATAGGTCTTGTATTTTTTCTGACGATACTGTTTCCATGTTATACGGTATTTTAAATCCCGTACTTCGTCTAATGTAGATGTTTTTTCATAATTCCAGTCGTCTGCTTTTTCCTGCGCCTTGGCCTCGGTTGCAATGGCATTGGACGCCTTACTATGCACTTCACCAGGACTATCCTGTGCAAAGGCCGACCCGCTCCCAACCAGCGCAATAAATGCGGTTGCACATAAAATACGCTTGATCATTTTTGTTCTCCTATTTCTGCCGGTTACTTTAAGTTTAATAATACAAATTAAAAAGTTAATATATTATATTCTTTAAAAAATAAATAACAAATATTTTTTTTATTTTCAAAGTGTATCTTTAGTTAATTAAAAACAAATATTCAAGAAAAAAATACGCACCCTGAAAATTTACCTAAGTCAAATACCTTTCGGATTATTCGAATCAAAACTCAGCATCTATAATTTTAATGGTTTAATGTCAAGTGGCAATAAATAACATGCATCCAAAAATTAAAATTTTTGGATGCATGTTATTTCAACAGGGCATCTATAACCTGACGCATCTCCATTTCTTCAGCAAAAAAATCATCCTGATCCTCATATCCTGTGCCGGTTCGTTCATATATGCCGCCAAAGTTAAAATAGGGGACAAGCTCAGGTTCTCTAGCCTCTTTAATATTTAGATATTTAAGGGGTATCTCGGTTTCAGTCATTGGCGTTAACAGGTCATCCTTTGTGGTTATATCAAAATGATGGGCTTCAATAAGACCCTTTTCCATATATTCCTTCGCTACGGTATCGAATGTCTCTGATACCCACATGCAGTGTGAACATGCAGGACGGCTGAAAAATAATATTACAGGCTTGCCCTCACTGTTGATATTGGCCGGTTCTCCGGTGCTTTTAAATGTCTGGGAAGTCTTGATTGATGCGGCAGACTCTTTTCCGGCAGGTTTTTCCTGACCAGGATCCCCGGTATACCTCTTTATATCAGCCCTTTTCAATAATTGACCTGAATAATCGTACAAGGCCAGGGCAATTTGATCTTCCTTAAGGCTTTTCTTTACTGATTCCTTTGCTTCATTAAAAGTCATTGACCGCGCCTTCTGTTTTCCTGTTGCCAGAATAATATGGTAACCGAATTCTGTCTCAACAACATCGGATATTTGCCCTTTATTGAGCATAAAGGCGGCCTTCTCAAATGAAGGAACAACCGTCCCTCTTGCGATATAACCCAGATTCCCGCCATCTGCCCCGGTCCGGTCTGTGGAAAACTGTTTAGCCAGGTCTGAAAAATTTCCCGGTTTTGCAATTTTCTGTATATTTTCTGCAAGGTCCTTTGCCTGTTCTTTGGTCAGATCACTCAGGCAACCTGCACTATCTTTATGACATATCAGAATATGACTGACGGCTATCCTTTCAGGGCCGATAAAATAATCCATGTTCCTGTCGTAATATTTCCGTGCCTCTTCATCGGTAATTTCTTTGTAACCAAATTTCTTTTCGCCAAATCTGATTACAATGAGGTTATTTTCAAAATAACGGTCAACATCCTCCATTGTAAGCTTAAGATTTAGCAGACTTTTTTTAAATTCTTCTTCTGAGATATCATTCTTTTCAAGGTATTTCTTTTTTTCCTGTTCAACCTCATCCCGGCTTATGGTGATTTTCATCTTCTCAGCCTCCTCGAAAATGAGCACTTCGGAAAAATAACTTTCAAGATATGAATTGACAGACATACGGTCACTGATATTCATTAATGAAGATGCTGATATGAGCGTAAAAAGATTATACCTCTTCAAAAGATCCTTTGTTGATACCGGCACCCCGTTAAGCTCGGCAATGATACTGATTTTATTGATATCTTTTCCTTCGTAAAGATCTGTATCG
>CAZSZQ010000250.1:3602-4676 GCA_964610475.1 uncultured Desulfatiglans sp. | reverse complement strand
GAACTCAGTGTCCATTGCCTGCTCTGTAATCATCACTGTAAAATTAAAAATTCCGAATTCGGATTTTGCGGTGTGAGAGAAAACAAAGAAGGGAAATTATTTACCCATGCATATGGTGAAGCAGTTGCAGCTAATATAGATCCTGTTGAAAAAAAACCTCTATATCATTTTCTTCCGGGAACAAGGACATTTTCTATTGCTGCACAGGGATGCAACTTTCATTGCGGTTTTTGTCAGAACTGGCAGATATCACAGGTTCCCATTCAGAAGAACAACGGTTTGACCAGGATAAAATTATTACCCGGAGACATTGTTGATAATGCCATTAATCAACATTGTAGAAGCATTTCATACACCTATACCGAACCTACAATATTTTTTGAATATGTTCTTGATACGGCCAGGCTGGCAAAAGAAAAAAAGTTATACAATATCATGGTGACCAACGGTTATATGACTCTTGAAGCGCTCAGGATGATAGCGCCATATATTGATGCCTGTAACGTGGATCTCAAATCATTCAATGATGATTTCTATTCAATTACCTGCCACGGCCACCTGAAACCGGTCCTCAATTCCATAAGGGAAATGAAGACCCTGGGAATATGGATAGAAATAACCACGCTGATTATTCCTGATCAGAATGATACCGAAAAAGAACTCACTGATATCGCTGAATATATCGCCGGGCTTGATAACAGAATCCCATGGCACATCTCCCGGTTTCATCCCGATTATCAATTTATAAACAGTAAATCCACTCCTCTGAATACACTGGACATCGCCTATGAAATTGGGAAAAAGGCGGGTCTGAAATATATCTACAAAGGGAATATGCTTGGCGGCATTACCGAAACAGCCTGTCCCAATTGTGGTGAAATACTGATACGAAGGAATGGATTTTTTGTCGATATGAACCGTATTCAGGGATCATCCTGTTCTTTATGCGGACAATTAATAGCCGGGGTATTTTAATTTGAAAAAAAGGGATATATATGAATAAAACCAGTATAAATATATTATTGGGGGGAGAAGCCGGTCAGGGGCTTCAGACTGTCGGCCCTGTTCTGGCTA
>CAZSZQ010000250.1:0-3592 GCA_964610475.1 uncultured Desulfatiglans sp. | reverse complement strand
AATCAAGGGTCAGAGGAGGACATAATGTCTTTGCCATACGCACTGGTATAGATAAGCTGGAGTCTCCGTGTGATGGGATAGACATCCTGGTATGCCTGAATGAAAAAACCTTTAAAATCCACCGGAATGAACTGACAGACAATGCCGTTGTGATCTGCGACGATGACTGGAAAATTAAATTTGACAGACAGATCATCGTCCCGTCTAAATTGCCCGGAGAAAAAGTAACCAGAAACAGCGCTGCGATAGGGATAGTTGCCGGACTGATCGGTGTTGATAAAAAAACCCTTATGAGTGTGTTTATAGAATCGATGGAGAGCGGGAAGGCAAAGGAGAATATAATTACAATTGAGGCAGCATTACTGTGGCTTGATGAGAAAAAGATCGATTTTAAACCGTTGCCTGAAGTTATGAAACCCAAAAAAAAATGGATGCTGACAGGCCATGAGGCAATCGCCCTTGGAGTTATTTCAGCAGGAATCAGGTTCTGTTCATTCTACCCTATGAGTCCGGCCACATCCATAGCCCAGACCCTTATCGATTATTCGGGTAAAATGGGTTTGATAGTGGAACAGGTGGAAGACGAAATCGCTGCTATAAACATGGCCCTGGGTGCTTCATATGCAGGGGCACCTGCCATTGTTCCGACATCGGGCGGGGGATTTGCCCTGATGACAGAGGGTGTAAGCCTTGCAGGGATAAGTGAAACCCCGATAGTAATAGTCATCGCCCAGCGGCCCGGGCCGGGAACAGGTCTTGCCACACGTACTGAACAGGCTGATCTTATGCTCGCTCTTCATGCAGGTCACGGAGAATTTCCCAGAATCATTTACGCACCCGGTAATGTCGGGGAGTGCTTCTACCTCAGCCGGAAGGCAGCCTTTATGACAGAGAAATATCAGGTTCCGGCCTTTGTACTTACTGACCAGTATATTGCAGAATCTTATCAGGATGTAAAACCGGTTAACATAAAAAAGCTTACCTGTGTTAACCCGGGTGAACGGGCATCCGGTATATCTACACCATATCAACGCTATAAGATTACCGAAAGCGGTATATCACCCCGCCTCCTTCCTGGTTTTTCGGAAAACCTCGCAGTTGCAGACAGCCATGAACATACAGAAGAGGGACATATGACCGAAGACCTTAACCTGCGGCCGCGTATGGTGGATAAAAGGTTGAACAAAGGGAATAATATGGAGGATGAAGCTGTTTTGCCGGAATACACCGGTAATAACGATCCTGAGATTCTTTTTGTCTGCTGGGGCTCAACAAAAGGGGCAGTTAAGGAGGCAGCGGAATTACTCCAATCAAGAGGCAAAAATACAGCAGTCCTTCATTTTTCACAGGTGTGGCCCCTCTATCCGGAGGGCTTTCTTAAATATCTTGAAAAAGCTGACAGGGTCATCTCGGTTGAAGGAAACGCTACAGGACAGTTTGCACAGTTGATCACGAGAGAAACAGGCTTTTTAATCGATCATCATGTTTCAAGATATGATGGTCTGGCAATGACCCCTGATTTTATCATGGAAAGGATAGACATATGGTCGACATAAAAGAATACGGCGAATATGAAACAGCATGGTGCCCCGGATGCGGGAATTTCAATCTTCTTGAAGCTGTAAAAGAGGCGCTTGTAAAGCAGGACCTGAAACCGCATCAGGTATTGTTTATCTCAGGCATCGGTCAGGCTGCTAAGGCGCCGCATTATTTAAACGCAAATCTCTTTAATGGTCTCCATGGTCGTGCATTACCGGTTGCCACCGGAGCAAAACTGGCCAACCCAGATCTTGCAGTCATAGCGGAGAGCGGAGACGGATGCATGTATGGTGAAGGGGGCAATCATTTTCTCTCTGCCATACGGCGTAACATAAACATCACGGTGCTTGTTCATAACAATCAGGTTTACGGCCTCACAAAAGGTCAGGCGAGTCCGACATCGGACAAAGGTTTTATAACCAAAACCCAGCCCGGAGGAGTTGTCACCCTGCCATTTAATCCGCTCACAGTTGCGGTTGCCCTGCATGCAGGTTTTGTTGCACGATCTTTCATCGGGATGAAGGAACACCTTGTAGATACTATAGTAAAGGCGATGAACCACAGGGGGTTTGCCCTGGTTGATATACTTCAGCCGTGTGTCTCATTCAATCGTGTAAATACCTTTAAATGGTATAAGGAGAGATGCAAGGAGTTGCCGTCCGGTTATGATCCTTTGAACTGGGGTGCTGCAATTGAAAAATCACAGGACTGGGGTGATAAAATCCCGATAGGCGTTATATATAAAAATGACCGGCCTCCCTTTGAGGAAAATTTTTCTATTCTGAAAAAGGGACCCCTTGCAGGAAGAGGTGTAAACCGTTCAAAACTTGCGGAGATTATGAATGCCTACGCATAATTACCAATAAGAATACAGTATTGACCCCATTCTAAAGCTTTCAATTATAATATCTCCTGATAAACAAATATTAAGCAGGGCTGGAAGTCCTCATCCCGGCCCTGCTCCTAATTTTTAGCAACCGCAGCAGCAGGGATCAACCTGATATTGCAGACAACCGCAGTTGTCGATTAAATAATAATTAATGCATGTATCGCAAAGATCATAGCATAATACCTCATCACGCTTATTAAGATCCTTTTTTGCGGACCTTTTCTTTTTTATTTTTGTATCCATAATTCCACCCCCTTTTATGTCCAATCATGTAAAGCATTCAAGTTTCCATATAGAACTTTTGTGCTTTATCCATGGCCTATATATAATCACATCCGGCTAATATTCAAGCCGTAAATAGAAGTTTGGCAGTGTTATACCGCATACCGCACTTAAAGATCGGTTCACAAGTTGACGTTCAAGACCTAACCTGTTTTGCGGTTATCCTGATACCGGAAATACAGGCAAGACCCTATTGCACCGTCTTCAGCCTTACTTCATAATGGAAGCGATCAGCAAAATAGATAACAGCTATATCAGGCAATAATACCGGACAGAAATAATTTTATTAACAAAACAGGATTAAGGAGTAAAATCATGAGCAAAACCGAGAAAAATCTGAAAATAGCCTTTGCAGGTGAATCCCAGGCAAATCGCAGGTATCTTGCCTTTGCTCAGAAAGCGGCCGATGAGGGGCATGATGGGATCGCCAAACTTTTTTTGGCAGTGGCGGAGGCCGAGACAATACACGCACACAAGCACCTTGCTCATCTTAAGGGTATCGGTACAACAGAAGAAAATCTCAATGAGGCTATTTCAGGGGAATCGCATGAATTCACAAAGATGTATCCGCAAATGGTAAAGACTGCAAAGGAAGAAGGAGCTAAAGCAGCGGAGATAACGCTTACCTATGCTATGGAAGTGGAAAAGGTTCACCATAAGCTTTTTAAGGAGGCGCTTTTCCACAAGGACACCTATCCGCCAAAGATGTACTATATATGCAAGGCATGCGGATACACAGCGGCGGAAAATCTGCCGGAGACATGCCCTGTGTGCGGGGCAAATAAAACGGCCTTTAGCAAATTTTAAACAACTTTTGGAGGATATATTATGTTTTGTTATCAATGTGAACAAACGGCCAATGGCACCGGATGTACTATCCAG
>CAZSZQ010000249.1:3497-4683 GCA_964610475.1 uncultured Desulfatiglans sp. | reverse complement strand
TCCTGGTCGGGACTGTCGTTGATAAAGGGAAGTACCGCTATGGATTTTTTATCCTGCCCTACACGCAGTGTTCCGTCCCGGATGGCTTTTTTGAGGTCATCATCTCCCGCATCACCTTTTCTGAGCAGGCTTAATACAACTCCTGATAATGTTTTGATATGTTTTTCCAGCGGAGGGGTCATGGCATCGAGCCAGTGAACACTGCTCAGATAATATTCAAGCTGCTTTGACAGGGGTACATCCTCAAGCCGGAGGTTAATGACCGGTAGCCCCAAATGTACTGCCCGGTCCACTTCCCTTATTACCTGTTTAGAGTTGTTCGAGTTGGATGAATAGACCAGGATAAACAGTTTCGATGATTTTATACCATCGATGATGGCTTCTGCAAAATCAAGTCCCGGGGTGATATCCCGTGGTGCGATCCAGCAGCTTAAACCGTTTTGTTCAAGAATTGAACAGATAGTATCGGCAGCGGTGTTATCGACGCTGGAGTAGCTTATAAAAACATCGTGCGCCATTTTTAATGATTAAAATAATTAAGTTATAAAAAGTCTTCTAGTTCTGCAGTCAATTATTAACATATTAACTAACCCTTCCGCCTATCGCCTTCTGCCTGCCAACTTATTTAAGAGAGAGATTCAATTTCCGCATCAGTTCCTGAAATCGGGGCTCATTGCGTAAAATGCCAAAATTTGGATATACTCCAATATAAGGTACAACCGGATCGCGCATTTCATAAGCCTGTTCCAGGCAATCCAGAGCCCTCTCCTTATTCCCGGCAAACGAATACATAACAACTATATCAGATTGTGATATGTATTTAGTTTTTGATTGCGCCACGAGTGTATCAGCTTCCAGATTGAGTGTGCCGGCATAGCCTAATTTCTCATACTGATCAAAAACATGGTCAAAATCTTTGTACTGGATGCACGTAGCCATTTTCAATGCTTCAAATGCCTCATCGTATTCTTCTTTCATATGGTGTGAAATGTATTTGCCAATCAAGAGCATCCAGTAGGCGGTTTGATTCTTCTCGTAGAATTCACGGCACAGGGAGATACACTCGTCATATCGGTGTAAGCATATAAGATTAGAACCATACCACATAATCGTCCATAGATTATTCGGATCGAGCTTAAGCGACAGTTCGGAATGTTCCATAGCTTCTTCAGTACGTCCCAGTATT
>CAZSZQ010000249.1:2854-3487 GCA_964610475.1 uncultured Desulfatiglans sp. | reverse complement strand
GCGAATATACCCCATGTGCTTCAGCATGGTTTGGATTTATTTCAAGGACCTTTTTAAAAGCTGTTTCAGCGGCTTCCCAGTCCCATGTCACCAGGAAATTATTACCTGCCTGAATATTATGCACTTCAGCCAGCGGGATATCAAGTTCAAGAACCCTTTCGATGGCCTTTTTTATTTTGGGACCCGCCTCGTCAGGGGGTGCGAAACCCATTTGCTGGCGAACAAGCCAGACTTGAGCAATACCTGCATATGCAAGTGGAAATTCAGGATCTCTTTCTTTTGCCCGCTCAAAGTATTCCATTGCAGTATTCATGTTGAGGTCATCCGGACTGACATTATTAACATAAAACTTGCCCTTAAGATATTCATCATAGGCTGTCATGTTTACTGTCGGTATTGTCTCAATAAGGTGTTTCTCATCAGGTGTGACGATAGCCTTTAATTCTTTCGCTACAGATTCCGCTATTTTGGTCTGGATGTTGAAGATATCTTCCACCTCTGTGATCTTTTGCTGAAAAGATTCTCCCCAGAGATGAGTTTCCCTGGCAGCCATGATGAGCTGGGTACGTAAGCGGAAGTTGCTGCCATATTTCTGACCGCTTCCCTCGACAATATAATTCACTCCGAGTTCTC
>CAZSZQ010000249.1:0-2844 GCA_964610475.1 uncultured Desulfatiglans sp. | reverse complement strand
TCCGGTATGGGCTTCTTCTGACCCCTGTACTGCTCAACTGAGGTTCGCGAGATTACCCTCAGGTCCTTTATTTTCTGGAGATTATTCAGTATCTCCTCCATCACCCCGTTAATGAAATATGTGTTCTCCTGGTCGGGACTGTCATTTATAAAGGGAAGAACAGCAATGGACTTTTCTTCCTGTCTCATCCGTAGTGCTCCACCCCTGATAGCCTTTTCAAGGTCATCATCCATCATCTTGTCTTTCGACAGCAGCATTTTAACCACTTTTGACAAGCGGCTTATGTGATCTTCCAGCGGAGGGGTTTTTGCATCGAGCCAGTGGACACTGCTCAGATAATATTCAAGGTGTTTTGACAGGGGTACATCCTCGAGCCGGAGGTTGATGACCTGGAGTCCGAAATGCACCGCCCGGTCCACTTCCCTGATGACCTGTTTCGAGTTATTCGAGTTTGATGAATAAACCAGGATAAACAGTTTCGATGATTTTATGCCATCGATAATGGCTTCTGCAAAATCAAGTCCCGGGGTGATATCCCGTGGTGCGATCCAGCAGCTTAAACCGTTTTGTTCAAGAATTGAACAGATAGCTTCAGCAGCGGTGTTATCCACGCTGGAGTAACTTATAAAAACATCGTGTGCCATATAAGGATATGTTAAGGAAGGGATTATACTATTTTCCAGTCATATGTTAAAGGTAAGAAACAGATGTATATAAGTCAAGAATATTTTGGCCGGAACTAATAGTCCGGAGTTCGGAGCCGGAAGTCCGAAGTTTGAGGAACGAGGTGAGGAAATGGTGGAGAGAAATATTATATTTGTAATGATCGCTGCATTTTAAGGATGTATTCATTTTATAGAAAAAGGTGGCATAACATTCCATTACGATATCCCGGGCGTGATTATTCACTGCCAGGGAAATATTTTGTTACTATATGTACCGGGGATAGAAGGAAATGGTTTGGGACAATTATCAATGCAGAAATGCAATTATCAGATTTAGGCAGTATTGCATATAAATTGTGGTATGAAATACCAGAACATTTTCCAAATATAACACTGGACGAATTTATCATCATGCCCGATCATATCCATGGTATTATCATCATTAACAGAAATTTGAAAAAATGTGATGTGGATTCATTGCATGATGATGTGGGTTCGTTGCATGGTGATGTGGGTTCGTTGCATGGTGATGTGGATTCATTGCATGGTGATGTGGATTCATTGCATGGTGATGTGGATTCATTGCATGGTGATGTGTGTTCGTTGCATGCAACGAACTACCTGATAATGCCTCCGGCAAAAATGAAACAATGTCATTTATATCACCCAAATCAGGGTCATTGTCTGTTGTAATCCGATCATACAAATCGGTTGTTACAAAAAATGCACGGTTGATAAATAGTGATTTTTCATGGCAATCACGGTTTTATGATTCCATTATTTGTACCCCAGGACAGTTATCCCGGATCAGGAAATATATCAGGAATAATCCTATGAAATGGGTGTAAAATTGTCAGTTGCATGCAATGAACCTTCAATTAATTCATTATACCATTGCAGCTTTATACCCCTGAGCCATAGAGCAGCTGCGCCGTTATATTGCAAAAGCCGGAAGCCTTGATCAAATTCAGCCGGTCATTATAAAAATTCAGTATTCGTTTAATTATCAATGAATTAACTTCGTGGTCAGATGGTTAATTTAATCCGGCGCATATTGGTCAGAGTCATCGGCTTTTCCACAACGCCTCAGAATACAATGAATCAAATACCGAAAGAAATTAATTCAATAAAAATTAATCCTGTTTTTTGACTTTTTTGTCTTAAATTATCATCAGAAAAAATTTTAGGATTTTGTTTATCAAATTAGTTTAATCGATGAGAAAAATTATTGTATTATTAATTTGTGTGTTTTCAGGACTTTTTGTAGTAAAAGCTCAATATAAGCCATACAAAGGGACTGATACAAATCCGGTACTGACAATTGAGGGTGGTCAGATCATTGGTGTTGAGACATGCACTCCAGGTGTCAATGTTTACCGTGGTATCCCGTATGCAGCGCCTCCGGTGGGTGACCTGCGCTGGAAAGAAGCACAACCGGTTATACCCTGGGTAGGGATTAAATGTGCTGATGAATTTGGTGCAGCTGCAATTCAGGTTGACCGGACACCAGGTGAATTTTATCAAATCGAATTTTTCCCGGATGGTGATCCCGTTCGCAGTGAAGATTGTCTGTATCTTAATGTATGGACATCAGCAGCGGGGAAAACTGATGCTAAACTTCCGGTTGCCATGTGGATCCACGGTGGTGGTATGATGCAGGGTTTTGGACATGAAATGGAGTTCGATGGAGAAGCGCTGGCAAAACGCGGTGTAATACTAGTAACTATCAATTATCGTCTGGGACTTAGCGGTTTCTTTGTTCATCCACTCCTTACCAAGGAAAGCAAACATAAAAGTTCAGGAAATTATGGAATTCTGGATCAGCTGGCAGCACTAAAATGGATTAACAAAAACATCCGGCAATTTGGAGGCGATCCCAATAATGTCATGATATTCGGACAGAGCGGCGGTGGCCGTAGCGTTCAAACACTGGTTGCTTCTCCCCTTACAAAGGATCTGGTGCATAAGGCGGTTATTCACAGCAGCCTCTATTCATTCCCGGGAGTAGGAAGCGGGACATCGGGAGGCAACCAGCAACCTCTTCTGGCAGACCTGGAGAAACTTGGTAAAGATGTCCTGGATTACGGTAATATAAAAACTCTTGAAGAAATGCGGGCGATTTCACTGGACGAACTGCAAGATCTTATAACAAGATATTCAAAAGAGAAAAATACAAGTG
>CAZSZQ010000248.1:0-4714 GCA_964610475.1 uncultured Desulfatiglans sp. | reverse complement strand
TATTCGGTAATCCTGATGCCTCTAAATTAACCGAGGTCAAGGATGTGATGATTGTACGCAACCCGGATGACCCCCGCGATGTGACCCTCACCTGGCAGCCTGTAAAAGGGGCTGACGGTTATGTGATTCGCTATGGTATTGAGTCTGAAAAACTTTATAACAACTACATGGTTTATGACGGCTGCAGCCTCACCATCCACAGCCTTAACAGGGATGAAAAATATTATTTCAAGGTCGAGGCATTTGACAGCGGCACAGACTATTACAGGGAGAGAACAGAGCAGACCATGGGGAGGGGTGCAGAGATTGAACTCCTCAGGGGAAGAGAGATGGTTGAAAGAAAGATGATTGTTGAAGGAATAAATGAATATGTTTTTGAAAATATTGTACCTGGAGAATACACATTCAACCATACCTTTGGTCCTGTAATGTGGAGGGGAGAGCTCACAAAAGATCATTTAATCGGATCAGATGATCAGGCTACAGTAACAGAGGTTATTTCCGATCTGGGTACAGGGACTGAAATTTCTGGAAAACTGGAGATCAGTGTCTTCCCCGGAAAAGAGAGCGGAAAATTTGTAGTTAACCTGAAATACAAATAATTATATAAGAGTATTTATAAGGAGGGGCAATGAAAATGCAAAAGAGAGGGACTGTAATACTGGCGGTTATTTTGATTAGCTTAATAACCGGATTTACTATTTCATCAGAGGATAAGGGTCGCATAAATAAAAACTTTAAAGAGTGCGACATATGCCCTGAGATGGTTGTCATTCCTCCTGGCGCCTTCATTATGGGCTCACCTGAGTCTGAAAAATACCGGGAAAATGACGAAGGTCAGCATAAGGTTACGATCAATTATTCCTTTGCAGTCAGCAAGGCCCCTATCACCTGGGATCAATGGGAGGCCTGCGTACGGGATGCCATGTGCGACGGGCAGGCTGTAGAGACGGCGCTCAGGAAAGAAAAACAGGGTAAAAAGGAAAATGAGGAATATATGGATTACGGCCGCGGCACCAACCCGGTAGTAGGCATCAGCTGGTATGATGCGCAGGTATTTGTCGGCTGGCTCAATAAAAAAACAGGGAAAGAGCAGTACAGGCTTTTAACCGAAGCGGAATATGAATATGTTGAACGTGCCGGTTCCTCAACAGCCTACTGGTGGGGAGAGGAACCAAACCATGAATATGCCAATTTTGGCAAAGCAGCCGGCCAGGAACTCGGGGGCGCAGCAGAGGGTCGTGATATATGGGTTGATGAGACATCCCCTGTATGCTCATTTCCTGTAAACGGATTTGGATTATGCGACATGGCTGGTAATGTATATCAATGGATCGAGGACTGCTATGAGGCTGATGGGACAAAGCTGCCATCTGACGGGTCGGCGGTAAAGGACGGTAACTGCAATTTTCGAGGATTCAGGGGTAATTCATTCATGAGCGATACCAAGTCTCTCCGGTCTGCGAACCGCGCCTTTGCTTATTCACCGGATACACGGGGCCACAGTTACATTGGTATTCGAGTTGCCAGAATAATGGACTGATACGGTTTCGGAAAAGATTTGTTTATGAAAAGGCTTAAGCAGGCGGCAGATGTGAAAAGCCGGCCTCCTGCTTAAGCGTATTGATGTCCTATTCCCAGCCACTCTGTGTATTATATGGGGCCATGACCCCAATAGTTTCAATCTGATGTATTTCTCCTCCCCAGATTTTGTATATATGCATGGCAAGCGTATCAAAGGGATCATATTTTCTTTCTACCTTATCCCTGCCCGGGTCATTAAGCAGCCTGTGTTCCTTTTTATCCATCTTATGAAGAAAACTTGAAAAGCCTATTGCAAGACCGGTCTTTGTATCTGCTATTTCTACTCTTCTATTTACAATCTCGCTTATATATTCAAAATTCTGTAGATTGATCTGGCTCCTGCATGTGACCATGCCTAAAAGTCCAACCGGACGCGGTGTTGCTCCGGGTATACCGACTCCGCCCATCGGCCCTCCAGACGGTGCGGTTCTATATCCATTTTCTATCCGTTCGCAGTCTTCCGCAAAGGGTGCCAGATTACCATTGTTCAGATCAACCGCATCATAATATGATTTTGCAATATGGATAATCCTGCCGCGCGAATCCGCATATTCATAAGGTATTTCCATAGGTATGGCAGGCCTGACCTTTTTAAGTGTTTCAGGGAGTTCTGTGCCGCGCAGTATCGATACAAGATGTTCGGCCTCAACAATTTTATTATTGGAAAGCTTTAACCGGAATCCGAACTGTGCATGTTTTCCTTCGGACTGAATTATTACCATGCCGCCTACCTGCTGTGACAAGGTATCGGGCACGATAATTTTAAATTCAGTGGGGCCTGCAGTGACGGTTTTCCAGAGACCATCCCCGGGTTTTATCTGTTTGGCATTTTCTACTGTCCTGAGATCATCCGCGAGCGGTACCTTACCAGGCGTATGTGTCACCAGTGCGGAAAGATAGTCCTCTGCCATCTTTATCAGACAATCACGGTCACATTCAGCAGCAATTGCATATGAAATATTTAAAACAAACATCACAGTTACTGTCAGTATAAAAAATAATCGCCGCATAATATTACCTCGTTTTTTTAGATTGTTTTAAGTTTATCAACCGGATCAGTTATGATTTTTGTTTTACCTTCCATTCCAGGTCAGTACAGATTCCGCAATTATCACCCAGAAACATTTTTTCAGCTTTTTTGTCACCCTTTAGCTGCCATAGCTTATTCATTCATAGAAATTTATTCAGTTGCCAGAATACATGGCTTTACAGAAGAATCAAATAGAAAACTGACATCCTCTAAGATAATTATATACAAAATGCCATGCTATAAGGTTTTCAAGTGTTTTTATGCTTGTATCATGGATCACAATATCCTATAAACCTGATTTATATTTTGCTGCACTCATTCAGCAGCATGTTTTTTTTTGACTCACCGCGGTCTTTTTCGACCGGACATGAAAATCGGATTACCATAATATAAAGGAGATTCTGCATATGTTCTCAAAACTCAAGAGTTCTGACGGATTTTATGGATGGATAAACCTTGCAGTCATGTTTTTTTTCAATATTGCCATGTATCCGATGATGTTTACCTTTGCCCTGTGTCTTCCCGTGTGGGTCGAGGAATTTTCCTGGAGCAGGGGAGAGATATCACTGGCGCAGACCATAAGCCTGATCCTGTCCGGTCTCGCCGCTCCCATGGTGGGTATCTTCATAATGAAAAAGGGGCCCAAAATAGCAATTGTATTAGGCAATCTTGTTTCTGTTATAGGGCTGGTGCTTCTTTCTTACCAGCAGCAGATCTGGCATCTGTTTGTTGCCTATGGCGTTATTCTTGGTCTGGGTATCAGCATAGGCGGCATGCTGGCCATGATGACTGTAATTAATAACTGGTTTGTCATGAAAAGACCCCTTGCATTGAGCGTTTCCATGGCCTCAATGGGGTTGGGCGCAATTGTGTTCAAACCGTCATTGATGATACTTATAAATACAATAGGATGGAGAAACACCTATCTGCTCACCGCGGCGGCTGTATTGTTATTGTGCGTGATTTCGCCGGCCCTGCTGCTTATAAACAGACCGGAGGATCTGGGTCAGAAGCCGGACGGATCAACTTCACCAAAAACCGGGCGAGCCATACCGGTCGCTTTACCTTCCCCAAACCTCTACAGGACTCCCGTAGATTTCACAGCGAAAGAGGCCATGAAGACCCCTGCGATGTGGTTGCTTATAGGTTTCAGTGTGGTTCAGTTTGCTGTCTTGCAGGTGCTTATGACCCATCAGTTTGCATTCCTCGATGACATTGGAATTCCGAGAGTCAAGGCGGCGCTCGCAGCCGGTATTTTGGGGCCAGTGATGAGTATCAGCCAGCTTGGGGTGGGTTTTCTTGGGCTCAAGTTCAGGATGCACTCTCTTGCTGTGGTATCCATCCTTATCGGAATCGCAGGTTTTACTATCATGCTCTTTGCCCAATCCATGGGTATTGTAATTTTATATAATATAGTGCTGGGCATGGGCTTTGGCATCCAGAACATAGCCATGGGAAATCTGCTTCCCGATTACTTCGGGAGAACGGAGTTTCCCAAAATAATGGGCTACACAATGCCATTTACAACATTTCTCTCTGCATTCAGCGCGCCTGCGGCCGGATATATGCGGGATATGGCTGGCAGTTACATACCGGCATTTCAAATGTCCATTGCACTGCTGGTGGTCGGCCTGATTTTGGTAGTCTTTGCGAGGCCGCCTCTTCACCCCTCGCTCAGGGCTCAGACATAACCGGGTAAAGGGCAATCAGATACAGGAAGATATTCAAGACAGGACTTACTATACCTGAATCTTGCACCAAATATCTATTACGGCTTGAAGCGCCCTGTGTTTAAAGGTCGTTTCTAAATTTTAATCCTCACCATATAGTTAATATGCCTGCGGATTAAAATTTATCCAACTTCACTTTAAACCCAGATTTTGCAGTAGCCATCTATTGCGGCCTGAAAAACCTTGCTGCAACGCTCGTTTCACGATTTTAATCCTCACCATATTGTGCATATGCTTCCGGGTCAAAATCGTTCCAACTTCGCGTTTCGCTTTGGTTTTTCAATCCTCGCGACGATTTCTACTGCAAAATCTGGATTAAACACATGGCTTTCTACGCCTCACTACGACATCCGGTGTAAGATTCAGGTTA
>CAZSZQ010000247.1:0-4733 GCA_964610475.1 uncultured Desulfatiglans sp. | reverse complement strand
CCTTACCCGATCCAGGGATGGGAAGATGCGGGCGCCATGTTGCCAATGCCGAATGTTGAGGCAAAGATACTGGAAGACGTAAAAAATGGTGTTTATGAACTGCCCTTTTACGGCGACTGGCCATCAATGTCAGATGTGGAAAGAAGGGCAACATGGGACCTGATGCTGGGAGAAGAGTCAACTACAAAGATAATCATCGATACCTTTAACCAGGCCGGCTACGACGGAAGCCGTGACCTGCAGCAGGCTTATAAGTTTATAGAAATAGGCACTGTTCAACAGGTGCGAAACGGCGGTGGTAATTTTATGATGGACTGGAACCTTAAAACCAACCTTGATGGGTTGTACGTAGCAGGCACACAGCTTCTGGGCGCGCAGGATCACAGTTACTGCGCTGCAACAGGACGATATGCAGGCAGGAAGGCAGCGGCCTATGCGAAAGAGATAGCACAGGGCAAGATCTCAAGAGACCAGATTCAGAAGGAAAAGGAGAGGATTTACGCCCCGACCAAAAGGGATAGTGGTATAGAATGGAAGGAGTTCCACGCAGGGATCGCAAGGATCAACCAGTACTATAACAGCGAATACAAGACAGAAAGACTTCTCAAAATGGGTCTCTGGGCCATGGAGAGAATGGAAAGGGAATTTGCTCCTAAACTGTATGCGCCTGATCCGCATAAACTGCTCAGAACCATCGAGGATCTCACCATGCTGGAACACTCAAAGATGATCATGCAGGCATCCATGGCCAGAAAGGCGAGCCGCATGGGATTTCAGCGTATAGATTATCCAAAGATGGATCCGCCGGAGTGGAATAAGTTCCTGGTTGCAAAACTGGTAAATGACAGATTTACCACCAGACTACAGGAACAGAGATTCTGGGGAAACATGAAAGAGCAGTATGAGAAACATAATGCCGATTATAAGGGGGTGCACAGAGGTAAATAGGTTTATTGTAATGTTTAAAGGATAAACAAATAAAGGGTTCGAGGGTTCCAGGGTTCGAGTGAAATGCAAAAAGATCAAAATGCCTTCACTTGAACCCTCCAATCATGGAACCCTTGACCCCTTAATCTTGAATCTTGATATCAACAATCTCTTCATCGGAGGTAAAAAATGTCTAAACAAAAAGTAATGGCAATGACCAATGTCATATCGCCAAACCAGCCGGTAATATTTAATCCGGAAATATGCAACGGGTGTAATCACTGCGTGGAGGTCTGCCAGGTAGATGTTTACATTCCTAATCCCAATAAGGGAAAACCACCCATTATCCTTCACCCTGATGAATGCTGGTACTGCGGTTGCTGTGCAAATGACTGCCCGAGGCCGGGTGCAATGAAATTCAACTGGCCGCTTCAATCAAGGGCCTACTGGAAGAACAAGAAGACAGGAGAGATAGGACAGGTCTGATAATATAAGGCAAGGGAGGCATCATGAATATTAGATACGGAGAACCATTGTTCAATGGCTGGATGAGGATGAAAAAGGCGCTCTTTAATCCATTTGATATTGGAAAGTGGTTTTTGATAGGATTCACTGCCTTTCTTGCCGGCTTGGCAGATGGGCCCGGCATGGGCGGCAACTTTTCATATAGTCGGGGAAAAGAAAATCTTAATTTTAAAAAGCTTGCTGACTTTCCGAATACCGCCTGGGAATGGCTGTCAAACCATCCCTTCTGGCTTATGCTGATAATTTTCGGGGTATTGTTTATAATCGTGCTTGGCATCGTTTTGCTATGGTTGAGTTCCCGCGGAAAGTTCATGTTCCTGGACAATGTCGTTCATAATCGTGCCCTCGTAACAATGCCCTGGAATCAATTTAAAGAGCTGGGCAACTCCCTTTTTTTGTGGAGGTTTTTTTTCGGCATTATAATGTTTACTATATTTTGTCTTTTTACAATAGTTGCCTTTGCCTTTGGATTTTATATCTACAGGCATGATCTCTCAGGTTTGGCTATTGGCCTTTTAATAGCAGGAATGGTTCTTTTGTTTTTTTTGTTATTTATTATTGGTGGATATATTACCCTGTTCCTTCACCATTTTATTGTGCCTGTTATGTATAAAAACAATACCAGCGCTGTTCAGGCATGGAGGCTTTTTATGCCTCTTTTAACAAGATACCTGCTGTATTTTATCCTCTACGGTTTATTAATATTTTTACTGTATATCGTGGTTTTTGTCTGTGTAATGATCATTGGACTGTTTACATGCTGTATTGGTTTCATATTATTAGCCATACCCTATTTGGGAACAGTTTTAATGCTGCCTGTTTTATACACCTTCAGGACGATAGGTTTAGAATTTCTGGAACAGTTCGGCCCTGAGTATGAGATATTTCCAAGGCCTGGTATCAATGATATCAACGGAGTGTATGAATTATAAATGAGCTGCCCTGTCACCGGAACTGCCAGGTAGCTTTATATTATTACAGGGCATATACTATAAAAATATTAAGTCACCTTACCCCCGGCAGAGCCGGGGGTTTACCTTAAGGCAATTATATCAAAACCGGAAGGTATAATTAACTTTTATACGGAAACGCATCTGCTCTTCATACCGGTCGAATTGTTCATTTTCCTGCCAGTTATGGTTCAGAACTATGAAAAGATCATTTCCGGGCTCCATGGTCCATCGTAAACGGCTCTGGAGGCCAATATTACGGCTTTCTGTATCATATTGTACGAAGTTTGACAGTGTTATTAACGGAGTAAATGCATAGTTGACACGGCACATCACCAGGCTGGTATCAAAATCACCTTCAGGCAGTTTAATCCAGTTTTTATTGTACATGATAGAGGTGGTAAGATGACGGTCTTTCCTCCATATCAATTCTGTTGAAAATTCATTGCGTGTTCCGGAATAGAAGTCTCCAAAGCCAAAATCGGTCATTATAGAGAGCGGTCTCCCAGGGGAGGTCATGAAAAAGAATTTATGCGAATCAAAACTGTATGTGCCGGGTGACAGTATTATGGCCTTCCTGGTATTTATCATCCAGTCATAAAAAAGCTGCTCCTTGTTATAGGTGTAGTCATACCCAAGAAAATCACCGCTTTCAAGGTTTAAACGAAATGGATTAAGCGTGAGTTCCTTAGACTCCCAGGATTGTTCCGCCAGGTTGTAATAATTTTTGTATGTGACCTCAAAACCCAATTGACGAATACCCCTGAATTTAGGCCGGGGCGAGAACTCAGCGGTTATGGATGAAAGCCTGATTCCGGTGCGCGGTACGAAACCCAATGCAGGATTATAATTTTCACCGATCTTCATCCATTTGTACTCCAGCTCAAGAAGGTCGTTTGGATAGGATATGGTTCCGCCATAGGCGCTGTCTTTATTTTCCAGGGTGCTCGTATTTGTCCTGGATCCGAAAAGAATCATGCTGATATTTTTATTACTGTTAAGGAAATTTGATGTGGCGAGTTTAAGATCTATTCCAGCCATACGGTTATTGGTCAAACCGGTAGGATCACCATATGAAAATATGGCTCCGATGTATGACTGATTCAGGAAATTCGCCTTTATGCGTCCCACCGAAAGGGTCTGACTAAGAATATCCTGACCCCCCTCGCTGCTGGACATGTCAATGCTGCCGGTGCGTACGCCAAATAAACCGATATCGAATCTCCCGATTTTTCCTGTGAATTTCTGGCCGATATCTATAGGAACTTCATTCTCCATAACCAGACCGATACGCCTGGAGAAGAATGGGATGATATCTCCTCCCATATTCATGTCAGGAGGACCCATGGGAGGCGCCTTGGCAAATTCAAAGATACCTGCGTCTTCAAGAAAGAAGGCCCGTTTTTCAGGGAAAAACAGGGGAAAACGAGTAAGGTTTACCTGCCGTGCGTCCACCTCGGTTTCTGCAAAATCAGTATTTATGGTTGTAATGGAAACCAGGTTTGATGTGATGCGGTAAAAAATATCTGCTCCAAGGTCAAGGTTTATGTCTTTATCATAATCCTCGGTAATACTGGCGGAATCGATGATATCCCTGCTGAAACTAACGATACCGTAGGTCTTGATATCCAGTCCAATCCCCTGAGAAGGTTTATTGATGCCTGAAATGGTTCCTGCCTTTTCAACATGGAACAACTGGGTATCAAGAGAAGGAGAGGTCCATCTGGACATTTCCCTGTTACGTGTCAGGTAACGGGAGATATTAAAACCCCATTGTGAAATTCCAGGATTGAAACCGATTGTTTTGAATGGGATTTCAAATTCCGCCGACCAGCCGTAGTCAGCGTTGTGGGTTCTGACATTCCAGATGCCGTCCCAATCGGTTGATGGAAAATGGTTCTCGGAAATACGACCGTCAACAAGGGCTCCGACAGAGTTGGTTGAAAAATAATAGGCATTCCGGCGGTCATGATAGGTGTCAAGAATTATCTCAATATTGTCGTTATCAGTAAGCATTGCATCCCTGCCCATCTCGGTTGCAACGATCCTATCAGGGTTGCGGTCTTCACAAAGCACGGCAATATAAAGGGCATCCTTATCATAGGCGAACCAGACTTTAGTTTCCTCTGTAGGGGGTTCAAAGGGATGTGGCTCAACCTGAGTGAGATTGTTTATGCCGGGTAGTTCCTGCCATGCAGATTCATTCAGTATGCCGTCAACCTTTATATCTTCTGTTAATTCCCGGATAATAACATCCGGTGTTTCTTCAGCATAAAGCAGGCTGGGTAAAATCAGAAGGCAAATGACTGGAATAAGAAGAGAGTGTATGAA
>CAZSZQ010000246.1:0-4736 GCA_964610475.1 uncultured Desulfatiglans sp. | reverse complement strand
TTAAACACATGGCTTTCTACGCCTCACTACGACATCCGGTGTAAGATTCAGGTTATAATTTTCCTGTATAATTAGTAATCCGTCAGATGGCTACTTCCATACGCCTTATGATATCGTCCTGAACGCCTTTGCCAAGATCCGTGAAATAGGCGCTGTAACCGGCAACCCTTACAATCAGGTCGCGATGATTTTCAGGATGCTGCTGTGCGTCCAGGAGTTCTTCGTTTCCTACAACATTTAGCTGGACCCATTTCCCTCCCATATCGCCATAAGTTTTAATGAGGATGCCGAGTTTTGTAAGCCCTTCACTGCCTGTTATAAACGACGGATGAAGCTTGATGTTAAGCAATGCAGATGAACAAGCTGCCTGGTTTATCTTTGCAGCGCTTCTCAGCATGGCAGTCGGCCCCTTTGTATCCATACCCTGTGCAGGTGAAACTGTCCCGTCAGATAGCGTAGTTCCGGCATACCTGCCGTCAGGCGTCGCCCCTATGATTGATCCGCCCGCAAACATGGATGAAATGGATGCCCCGCCGATTCCACGCACTTTTGCGTTTGCAGGCCTGCCAAAGGTATTGTATTTTGATTCCTCATCCAGCAGAAAATTGTAAAGGTCTGCTGCAATTGAGTCTGCATAGTCGTTGTCATTTCCGTATTTGGGCACCCTTAGGCACAATCTTCTGATGTCATCATGGCCCTCCCAGTTTGAATCCAGGGCCTTTTTAAGTTCTTTGAGGGTAATTCTACTTGTTTCAAACACAAGCTGTTTAATGGCAGCAAGGGAATCTGCTGTATTGATAGCCCCAACCGGTATCATTACCGCCCTGAAATCGTAGGGCGGTACAGCATCCCTGTTGGACAGCGCCTTTCCCATACTGACCCCATCCTGCATAAGAAGAGTCTCAACCATTTCAACAATATCATTATAACCGTAAACATCCCCTGTTCTCCCGGAGACAAGAAAGCTGTGTTCATGCCATATAGCTATAAAATACATCAGATAATCCTTAAATCCTTTGTAGAATTCTTCAAAGGTTTTGCATGCATCGACATCTATTTTATGCGGTCCAACATAGATACCTGTTCGCGGATCTGTCCCGTTGTTAAGAAAAATCTCCAGAACCTTTGGGACAACAAAAAAGAGACCTGCCAGAAAACTCTGTTTTCCCGGAATAGCTGGATCGACACAGCCCGCAAGGTGGTAGCCCCTGGCTTCATTGAGCGGGATGCCACCTGAAGTCATATATTCGATAAAAGAATTGTCCAGGGCCAGGGCAGGCATGCCGATGCCGGTCTTTACCACTTCCAGGGCCTTGAGCATCAACTCATCAGGTGTATTGTCATGCACCCTCAGGGTGATGGTGTGGTGAGGTGTTCTTACACGGTTAGCCGCTTCAAGCACCAGACAGGTCAGTTCATTGCTTGCATCTTTCCCTTCTGCCGTTACACCTCCAATAGTCATGTTACGCCATTTTGCAAACCCTGAGTGCTGTGAACGCTTGGCAGCCGAAAGTTTAATGTTTTCAGGCCTCATACACTTGATACGCAGTTCGCACAGAAGATCCAGAACCTCTTCATCGGTTATTTTGCCTTCATCACGGTCTTTTTTATAGAAAGGGTACATGTATTGATCAAACCTGCCGAAATTATGCGTAGAGCTTGGCGTTGAGAGGATCTGGTTGAACCACAAGGACTGCATGGCCTGATAAAAATCATCAGGAGGATTGGAAGGAACCCTGCGGCAGGCCTGTGCGATCCGTTTCAGATTTTTTATGCACGTGGCATCGGTTTCCTTTTCGGCCAGTTTTTCGGCCTCTTCCGCATATCTTTCTGCAAACCGGATTATCGCCCTGAGCACTATCAATGAAGCATTAAGAAACTGTTTCTTGTTAACCGCCTCCAGGGAAAAAAACCTGAGATTACTGAGCTCTTCCTCAATCTCCTCTATTATAGGATTAAGTCCCTTCATCCATCTTGTAAAGTCAGTATAGCAATCAGTAAAGTTGAAGGAGAGGCAGAGACCGCTTCCTGCATAGGCTCCCCTGAATTCATCCCTGTTTTTCATGGGAGGCAATGTAATGCCGACCTTAAGGTAGTTAAAGAATTTTTCATCAAAGAGCTTTGACTGTGCATATTCGGAACACCTGGTTGACCAGTACCTGCCAAGTTCTCTCATAACGGGCCAGTTTGCCTCATCCATCGAAATAATCCCATCCTCGACCGCACCCCTGATGGCATCCTCTTTCCATATACCCAGAAAGGGGTCTATCTCTGCTCCCCATGGTTTGCTTGCACCTTCACCGGTAAAGAGTTCATCCTTATCAATGATCAGGGTGATATTTTCCAGTACATTTGCATAGGCCTTTGCATACCTTTTTATGGCGGGTTCTCCTTCAGTCTGCTTATAGGACTCTGTAATCAGTCGCGCTTTTTCAAAACAGAGGGGAAATTTTCCCCTCACAATCTCTGATGTTGATCTTTTCATATTTAAAACCTTTTATTATAAAAATATATAATAAATTCAGTAAATTCCGGTTAAAAAATTAGTTTATATTCTAACTTAAAACAGATTCATTATCAAACCATTAATCTATTTTATCATGACCTATGAACTGCATATAACCGGTCTGATAGACTCCATTGAAATAGGGTGATAAAAGTAATGGCATGAACAGTAAGGGTTTTCCAACCCTTTTTATATCCATCGGATTGTGCTCCATTCCTTTGGGTATAAATAGAATACATGGTTTTGTGATAATGTGTCTTTCGTACTCCGGCCCTAAGAAAATTTCTATTTCGGCATCAAAATTGGCGGTCAGATCCGGCAACTGACCGCCCAGGAAGAAGAGGTATTCGTCGACATCGTGGTGATGTGACTGCAATTCCATCTTGAATGGCTTGACATAATAACGGAATCCGAAATTGATGCCTGCACCCGGAAGGTCACTGTTGCCGCGAAAACTGATCGTGGGGCTCAATATTGTGTCAGTCAATGGTTTCTCTTTTAACCTGGTGCTGAACAGATGGTCGTATTTATTTCCTTCGGTTCCTTTTGGCCAGGGCGGAAGATTGGGCATCTCTCTGAAGTTGTCCAGTGGTTTCTTTTGCTCCTGAGCCAGGGCTGCTGATGGCGAACCAAGTTGAGACAAAGCAATTGCAGCTAGGGCAGTGGATGCGGTAAGATCACTGAAAAATGCCCTGCGGGTCTGATCCTGATCTTTTTTGGTGTCCATAGAACTCATTGAGCACCTCCTTTTATGATAACATTAATATCTCTCATAAACTGGTACAAGATTACTGTATTTTGCAACCAGTTTATCCCAGTTTTTAGGCAACACTATTTTTTTAGTTACAAGGGCATTTTCGAAAAAATTTGGCCCGGTACTCTTTAAGAGGCCTATAAATGAGCCTGGCCCGCCCGCAACCAGGATCATGAGGTTTTCCGTATCCATCTTGCCAGTATTCGCGTAGGCTTCAAAACCAGCTATTATAACAGGTTTACGGTGTTCCGCTATATAATCCTTTACCATCTGCTTTGTATACCCTTCACTTGCCAGAACCTTTGCCCATGAAGGAATGAGGATAACACTAGACATGCTTGTGGTATCCATGGCTACAAGGATATCCAGAATCCCCTTTGCGTCTGTCCCGCCCGGGACTCTCTGAATAAAGGTGTTGGGGAAGAAGACTGTTACAGTATTGTCTTCTTTCGTAAAGCCGCGCTCAACACTTAATGGCTCCCAGGGACTATTCTCTTCATCCTCTCCTATCACAAGGCTGTATTTACCGGGGTTCCCTATTACCCCCATGTCTTCGATAGCCTTTCTTGCCCCGCCTATGTTCTTGACGATCAGCCCGACTGCCCGGCCGATTGCTGAATTGGCAATATTTCCCGGACTCAGAGCGCCGGAACCGGAATTGACATGTATCTCTCTTCTGATAGGGCCGTTTATTGTAAGGGAGGGCGCCCATGAACCTGTACTCACTTCAAATGTATCAAACCTGGCCTTGGGATCGGCAAAGGCCTCTATCGTCGCAATCAAAACCGGCATATGTGTGGGCAGTGCACCTGCCATTACAGCGTTAACAGCAATCTTTTCGATGGTGGCCTTTCCTTTTCTCGGTATGATCTTTGCTACAATATGATCGGGCGGAAGGTCAGTCCCTTTGAGCATCTCCGTTACTGCGGCCTCAGTGGGGGGAATAATGGGCAGGCCGTCGCCCCAACCCTTGCGGTAAAAAAACTGGTTTACCTCCTGCAGGGTTCCCTTAAAGGCAATCCTCGGGGTCTTGCCTGTCTGTTGTTTCGGGGATTTCTCTTCGGCAGTAAGAGGCCTTACAAGGGCATCAACAACATCCTTCATTGCTCCTGCCACGCCCTCTTCAATATCCGAAATGATGGTAGATTCGCAGGGTACTGTTTCTCTTATGATCCTTATTCCGGGCATTCCCTTGCTTGATGCGGCGGAATGGGCATCGTTAACAAAACCGACATTAGCCAGTAACACGACCGGCTTGCCAAAGTCCTCGACTGATATTCCGGTATAGACGAGGTACTTTGTGCAGGAGCCTCAGTCGCCGACCATGGCAATTGCAGCGTCAATGCCCTTTAGCCATTCGGTGAATTTTTCCTTGTTCTTTGTCTCGATCTCATTCACATTAGGTTCTGTAGATTGAAAAATGATTGTCTGGATATCCGGGTACATCTCCTTCAGTCTCTTATCGACTGATTTTGC
>CAZSZQ010000245.1:1159-4778 GCA_964610475.1 uncultured Desulfatiglans sp. | reverse complement strand
TCCGGAGTTTCACCGGGAGACCTTCGCGCCATCTCTCTCCCCATCTGCTGCGCATCCGATGTGTCAACAGCCCCGGCTACATAGGCTTGCTCAAGAGCAAACGCTGCATTCCCGATTGACAGCAAAACACAAACTAAAAATATGACAGAATATTTAGTAAGTTTCGTTTTCATTCCTCTCTCCTATTGTTTATTTTTATAATTTTTTAAAGGCCTTACCCGGAACAGAGGACAATAACGTCCATAAAATTGTATTTTGCGGTAAGATCACGGATCCGGAAAGAATAAAAACCACTTCAAGTTCTTTTAAGCGAGTATGCCTCACGATAAATACTTCAAGTTTTTATTGAGTTTTTAAAAATTATATCACCTTCATTTTATTTTACAACCTCTTTCAATCTGTCATCACTTAATCCCGCTTTTACAAATGAAAAATTATGAATTGTCAGAGAATACATTTTTGTATACAGATTTTTTCAGTCAAGAGTTCCGTTATTTTTCTGTCTTATCAACCATCATCTTTAACCACTGGTAAATATACTGTAAAAGTGAAATTATGGTAAAAATGGCGGTGATATAATAGAGATAAGAATAATACCCGTGAAAGGATACCAGATACTCCCTTGCAAGAACGGCTATTACGGTTGCAAACTGAAGGCATGTTGTGATTTTACTCGTAATAACCGGTTTTATATTGATATCAACTCCGGTTAAATATAATAAGATTACACCAATCATGATCAATACATCCCTGCTGATCACCACAACCGTGAGCCATGAAGGCAAAAATAATCCTATTCCCAGGGTGAAAAAGGCGGATATCAGTATAATCTTGTCGGCAAGCGGGTCAAGATAGCTGCCCAGCCTGCTCTTTTGCTTAAAGGCCCTTGCGATAAAACCATCCAGACCGTCACTTATACCGCATATCACAAGTATAATGAGCCCTGTGAGGAGCTGACCGTTTATCAGGTTTATTACAAATACAGGGGTGAGTAATATCCTGATCATTGTTATAATATTAGGGATGGTCATCTTATATATTGCTCAACATCACATTGAAGTAATAATCAGAATGTCTGCTTCATCAATTCCAATCTCAAAGGTAAAAGGGGCCTCATTACTGTTTCGAATCTTATCAATAAACATCTTTCTTTCACCTGAATATTCTATTGAAAAACTGATAGCCCCCTGTGTTATTCTTGAGGGTAATACAGTAACAACACCCGATATTTTCGTCTTTATAAATGAAATAAAATCCATTACCTGCTTAAGATTATTCAGGTCTTTTAGCACGATATCAAAATTTGATTTCTTTTCCCCTCCCTTTTTGAATGACTTGAGTATATCAGAGATGAGCGCTGTAACACCATTGTCTAATATCCTGTCTGTAATATCCTCTGCCATGCCTGCAGTTTCCTGATAAGTTGCAGGGTTCTGTGTAAATGCGTAGCTTGCAATAACAGAACCGCCCTCAACATCAATGGCCCTGAAATCAGCAGCAGTTATTCCGGAATAATTTTTTTCCACTTTACCTGTAATCACAACTTCAGTAGAGTACAGCTTTCCCCATTGTACTGCCTCTTCATCGGTCAACTCCGGTTTAAACAGCTCCGGTTTATACCCGTTTTCAGGCATATTATTCAGCCTGTTCACCGGATCAAACCCGCGTTCCTGGAAAAGCCGGTAAAATAAAAGCTCCGTTGAAGACAAGCTTGTTTCTTTTTCAGGATCATCCCACCAGACAGAGGGAAATTCATCTGGCGCAATCCTCTCGGATACAAGAAACAACACACTGATAGGCACACCTTCATACTGTATGATTCCGGTCTTTCTCAGCCTTTCATCCATAAGCCTTTGATTTATTTTGATGCTGACAAGCATTTTATATGATTTATCTGAATCGTCTATTGCCAGCTCACGAAAGTTTTCAATAATATCAGCAGACCCCGGAATTATTTCATTAATAATAATTTTGAAATTATTGATCATGCCCTTGCTGCCAAGGGTTTTTTCCAGATAGGCTTCTATCCCCTTTACATATGCATCGGAAATGGCTTGTTTGCGGGCCTCGGCAAGATTTCCTTTTGTATTTTTTCCGGAACCTATTACCAGAATTTCATCGTTGTTATACTCACCATATGCAAATGATGACGAAAACATCAGGACAAATAAAGAAAAAATAATTTTTTCTAATAGTAATATTTTTTTCAGATTGCACATAATATGATATCAGACACTTTCAAATGAAACTGATTTTAATTAGTTTATACACTTATATTACCGTAATAATTACCCAAAGATTGGTATCAGTCAAATGAATTCTTTTATCTTCCTGACTATCTCTTCCGGATAATCCGGTGAAAACCATAACATATCAGGATCAGCCCTGAACCAGGTGATTTGTCTTTTTGCATACCTCCTGGTATCGCGTTTAAGACTCTCTATTGATTCATCATAGCCAATCCGCCCGTAAAGGTAATCCACTGCCTGCCTGTAACCGATACTCTTTAATGGTTTGAGATCAGGAGAATAACCGTTCTGAAGTAATTTTTCGGTCTCATCGATAAGCCCTGATTCAAACATCTTTAAACTGCGCCTGTTGATGCGCTCATAAAGGATTTCCCTTTCATAAAAAAGGCAGATCTTGAGTGATTTAAATCCGCGGGATTTAAATGAATGGCCGGAAGCTAGCACTGAAAAAGGGATACCGGTAAGTTCTATAACCTCAAGGGCCCTTGTGATCCGAACCCTGTCATTGGGATGAATGGCGCCGGCATACGCTGGATCAACCTTTTTAAGACGTTCGAAAACGACCTCTTTCCCAAAATGGTCATATTCATATAGTAGACGTTTACGTATCTCAGGATCGCTTTGCGGACATTCAAACAAACCTCCAAGCAGACTTTTGATATAAAGCCCTGTACCGCCTGTCACAAAACATATTTTATTTCTTTTAATGATATCATGTATTATCGGTATGGCTTGTTCCCTGAAAGCAGATGCATTGAATTCTTCATCAGGGAATACAACATCAAGCATATGATGGGGGATGCCTCTCCTCTCTTCGTGACCGGGTTTGGCAGTGCCGATATCCATGCCTTTGTAAACCTGCATGGAGTCGCAATTAACGATCTCGCCGCCCATATCCAGTGCAAATTTAACTGCCAGACCGGTTTTTCCAGTGGCAGTAGGGCCTGTTATTATTATTAATTTTTTATTCACACTATCCGTTTAAACATCTTTTCAAGTTCAGTATAACTGATCTTTTTATATACTGGCCTGCCGTGAGGGCAGTTGGTTCCCATATCGAGCCTTTGAAGCTGATTAAACAGGAGGTTTATCTCTGCATTCGCCATCCTGTGCCCTGCCCTGATTGCGCCATGGCATGCCATGACAGTGAGCAGCTTATCCATTGCAATGACATTGGTGAGATCATCCTCTTCCTCCAGCACAGGGATGAGGTCTTTTAAGAAATTTCCCCAGTCTGAGTTTACAAGAATAGCAGGCACGGCCCTTATAATAAAACTGTTCCCGCCAAAGCTTTCTATCTCAAACCCGAGATTTTTCAGTTGAGCCAGCTTTTCTTCCAGTATCCTTGCGTCTTTAACGGATAGTTCTAT
>CAZSZQ010000245.1:0-1059 GCA_964610475.1 uncultured Desulfatiglans sp. | reverse complement strand
ATCTTATTTGTACTGAATAAGCCGGGCTGTATTTCAGCAGCGGCTTCCTTTATCTCAAACCGCTGTTCCTTTGCATCATCCTCATTTAAATATTCCATGGCCTGGTTGGCTCTGTTCTGTGACGGATCATTTTGATATGAAGGGTTGAAAACAGGTTTTTTAAGAGTAACATCACCGGAAGACCCAAAGGGGTTTATCTGGTCGCCAAGTGCCCTGGCAATCGCCGATGCGATAGACTGATAAATTACCCTGCTCTCCTCAAAACGCACCTCCTGCTTGGCCGGATGTACATTTATATCCACAAAGGCAGGGTCCATGTTAATAAAAAGGGCTGCCAGAGGGTACCGTCCTTTCATAAGACGCTGACCATAACCCCCTGTTATGGCGCCTATAACCAGCTTATCTCTTATGTTACGATTGTTTACATACACATACATACGGTCGCCTCTTGTCCTTGAAAACTCCGGGGGAGCAAGATATGCCCTGAAAGCAAACCTGTCATTTTCAAGGTGTGCATCAATAAGGCATAGGGCAACATCTTTACCGAACAGTGCGGTAAGCCTGTTTAGTTCATTGTCAGAAGAAGGCAGATTCAGAATTGTTTTATCTGTCAAATTATCAAGTAATTTTATATGGATACCTTTAAATGGCAAAGCTATTTTTGAAACCGTATCGGTTATCATGGCTGTTTCGGTTTTTATGGCCTTAAGGAATTTTTTTCTGGCAGGGGTGTTATAATACAGATCCCTTACCTCTACTGTTGTCCCTGCAGGTGCGCCTGTTTCATCTATTGATTCTATTACTCCGCCCTGAGCCCTTAATCTGAAGGCCGATATCTGATCAGCGGTGCGGGAGGTTATTTCCAACCTGGAAACTGAGCATATACTTGGAAGGGCCTCACCCCTGAACCCGAGTGTTTTTATCGAAAATATGTCAGAGACGGATGAGATTTTACTGGTGGCATGCCTTTCTATTGAAAGAAGCATGTCTTCCCTGTCCATGCCGGTACCGTTATCGGTTATCCTGACAAGCCTGTTTCCACCCTCTTCTATGCGAATG
>CAZSZQ010000244.1:0-4811 GCA_964610475.1 uncultured Desulfatiglans sp. | reverse complement strand
TACCTGATGCCGGATTTCTTCCAGATCTCCTCCTGGCATTCCCAGGTGTTTAAACCCCACAGGTCCTTAGCATCTTCAATGGTCACTTTATCATCAACCACATTGATATATACCGGGGATTCCGCCCTGCCTATTACAGCAACACCGTCCCAGCCGGCCATTTTCATAAAGGCCCCGAACATGCCGCCGAAATTGCTGTGGCCGAACCACTGTATGGGATAACACTGGGGTGATAATCCCGAAACACTGGTCCTTGCCGCCCACGGCACCCCGGTCCCGCTTACCGGGCCGGTAATAATGGCAACCATATTTTTCGGGTGAAAGGCATCCTGGAGATCCCAGTCTCCGGGCGCCACGCAATAATCCCAGAAAAGCGCCGTAGCCATTCCATGCCCGCCGCCGAATGGTTCATATTTTTCTGTGTCCAATGCAGTTATCTGTTTATTTGTAAGATTAACCAGCAGAAGTTTTCCGCCAAATCCTGGTGTAGTCATAATAGTTCTCCTTTCATTTACTCTTTGTTAGCCTTGGCCTTTGGAGCGCCAAAAAAATCAGGCATGGGTTTTCTGGGCGGCTGAAGATTCCGGTCATATCCGTTTATGTCTTTCTGATCCGGTAATTCAGTTACAACCTTCAGGGCATTTGCCACACAAACTTCTACACAGGCCTGTGAACCGTTTATGCCGCCTTTTTTATTGTAAAAGGGGGTATCAGTGCACAGGTCGCACTTCATGGCCTTTTCTGTAACATGATTCCATATGGGCCTGTGAGGAATAACCGGGCATGACTGTATGCATGTTTTGCAGCCTATACATTCATCAGGGTTAATCATCCTGACATTGCCGTTTTCTTTGCTGATATGGCATGCGCCTGTAGGACAGTTTATTACACACAGGGGTTCAGGACATTGCCGGCAAGTGTTTATCATAATATCTGAGGGGTATTGTTTAAGAACTGCCCTGTGAACCTGAATCCTGGACAGCGAAAGGTTCACCTGGCCTTCGTGCACCAGGGAGCACGCTATCATGCAGCCATAGCACCCGGCGCAGTTTCTGCTGTCACAGATAAGATACTTTGCTGAAAGAGAATATTCCTGTTTTCCTTCTGCCTCTGCTTTCTGGGGTGTATAAACCGCCAGTGCCCCTCCAGCAACGGCTGCCCCTCCGAAGGCAAGGAAATCACGCCTCGAATATTTCTTTTTTTTGGATTTTTCGGAGATGGCTTTTTTGTCTTGGACCATTGTCATACACGGTACCTCCATTACTTTTAAGGTTAATGCAGCAATAAAAAAACCGCATGATGTCTGCACATTTTTTTAATAAAATCAGCAGATATAATATGCTATTTTTAACATAATAAACAGATATTTTTTATTTGCAAATGATAAAGAATCATCCCTTACAGAAGGAGATATTGTGATTTCACCCCGGTCGGATTTATCCTGTTAACAGCATAAAGAGGTCTACCGTTGACTCTTGTTAAATATCAACCCAAAATTATTCAATAATCTCTTTTACTCTGTTAAATGCTGCTTTGCAGCCCGCTTTGCGGATTTTGCTGGGTGAACTTTTCCAACAATGCACTGTCTGCAATGAACAGTAATCAATAATCATTTACCAGCAAAAAACTGATACATGGAAAAGTGGGGTCTAAGACATGACCTGTGAATATTTTACGGTAATAATTTATAAATACACTAAAAAATGTTGTCGTTTGGTACAAGTATTGCATTAAAACCTATTGACGCAGTATATTCTTTTACTTTGAAAGGCCCGGTTAGTCAGGCTTCTTTAAAGCGGCAAGTTATGGTTTTGGTTGTGCAGCAGCATCATCTATTACTAACAATTAGCTTGGGAAGGGACTGAAATGAGGAAACAGATATCTTATACACTGATTATTTTGGCATTATTATTTTTCTGTGCATCTTACGCCTCCGAAAATGAAGTTGACCAGGAGATAGCATCTTCTTCCAAACAGGTCGATACGATTCCAAAGGTTCTCCATGCGGTTGCGCCGTCTATTTCCATGTATTCAAAAATAACAGCAGTGGGAAATGATCAGCTGGAAAATGTAAATGAAGGACGCGTTCTTTTGAAGATTGTAGTAACCAAAGAGGGCAAGGTAAGAGACCCCGAAGTGGTAGAATCGACACCATCTGATATTTTTGACAAATATGCATTAAAAACCATTATGGAGTACCGTTTCAAGCCGGCAATGAAAGACGGAAAGCCAGTCGATTTTATTGTCAAGCTGCCCATGGAATTCAAGATACCACAAACAAATTCAAGTTATACCGCCTATAAAGAGAGAGTAAAGGGACGAAAATTTTTTCAATCAGGCGAATTTGAAAAGGCTTTGGAGGCCTATTCAGAGGCTATAAAGATAGATAAAAATTACAGCGCCTATTATTCGGACAGAGGGAATACATATATCGCACTGGGTGATTTTAAGAAGGCCATATCAGAAATGAACAGAGCCATAGAATTAAGTCCCGATGAAAGTGTATACTACAAAATAAGAAGTGATGCCTATATGAAACTGGCGGACACAAAAAATATGTGTCTTGACCTGAAAAAGGCCTGTGAACTGGGCGACTGCAGCGGATTTGACGAAGCGAAAAAAACAGGGAAATGTAACTGATACGGCGGAGCGAGATGCTTTTTCGTTATTCAATATCTTTTTACTATTGAATTACATGATCTTTTGCTTCTCATAAAGTTGATCCGGATTAACGGAAGATATCGCTTTAAATCCTGCAAACCTTGCCTTCCGGTATTTAACCCGGATTTTACAGTTCTGATGTATGCTTTACATCACGGGATCCCGCTGTAAAGCGCGCTGCCATCACCGCGGTAAGGGTTGACAGCACGCTTGCCTTTATTCCGCTTCCCAGGCTGTCCGTAAGAATGCTTATGGTGCGGGTCTCATCCGGCATACGTACAGAATAGAAAGTATCCCCTCCTGCCTGCTGGTTTTGTTTAAATTTCTGATAATGATCAATCTATATGACATATCGACCCTGATCAGAAATTTCAGCTAATTCTCGTCGGAATTTAAGGGTTTGTGTTCCATGGCAAATAAAAAAATCGGTTTTTGGAAAAAAAAGACGGCTTTTATCATGAAAGCCGTCTTTTTAACAGGTTGTCAGGATTGTCAGAACTATTTCCCTGTTTCGAAACGGAACTTCTGATCAGGATCAACTATAGCAAGCACCCTTACAATGGAACCGTCTCCGCCGGGCCAGCGCCAGGGGAATGCCATGAAAAAGCATCTCTTGCCGGTCACCTTATCAAGATCTCCTCCGATATTTTCTATGCCTGGTATACCGCCCTTAACCATAAGAGTTTTGTGGCCGGCCTCCCAGTCAGGGAAATCAATCTTCGGGTCCCTGCCGTATTCCTTTTTCCACTCCTCTATCAGATGCGGTTGTGTCGGTCCAAGACCGTGATCCACCAGTTTTGTCGCAATGGGATGATCATTGGCCTGATGACCATATCCTACCAGTTTGACCTTTTTATCAACAAGCCACTGCGCCCCTTCACGGTAGATCCCGCAGCCATAGGCAAAATATTCGTCCGTATCGGCCCATTTGTGGTGAAAGCCGGTATTGATCATGACAATATCGCCCTCCTGAATCTTCGGATGTGCGTTTTCCAGGTCTTCAGGAGTAATAACACCCCATTTGCCCTTGGGTATGGATACGGCCACACCAGTGCCGCACAGACGCCACAGGGGGTAATCGTTGATGCTTGGTGTATTTTCAGTAACATGAAGGGGTGCATCCATATGGGTACAGCGATGCATAATACCTTCCCATCTGACTTCATAAATCCCATCCTTTGCATGAAATTTGTTCACTGACACGTTAACACTGGGAGTCGACGGCCATTCGGGCATGAACTGATGGAACGGATGACTCAAATTATATATTTCAAGGCTCATAATTTCCTTCCTTTTTCTTTAAGGTTATACTTTACCAGAGGGTATCCGTAAACTGCCGCTCGGATCGCACATTGCAACAACCCTGACAGGGCAGGCATCTCCGTATTTGAATTTCCAGGGCATGGCGGACAGGGTAACCCTTTTGCCCAGCAGTTCATCCACATCTCCGCCGATCTGCTCAACAGTCGGTATATTGGCGCCAAGGAGAATCCTGTGTGCTATATTCCATTCACCATGCCGGTCGCCTTCTGGTATTCTCCTGCCAGTCGTCTCATGCCAGGCCCGCCGCGATGCGGACCGAGTGATGTGGCAAGCGGGTGGTCTACCTGCTGTGTATCAACCATAACCATCTTAACACCTTTATCTACAAGCCACTGGGCTGCATCTTTGGTCAAACCCGGAGATTCACCGTAATATTCAAGGGCATCCGAATATTTATGATGCCATCCGGTTACTATAACAACTATGTCATCCTTTTTTACTGCCGGTTTGGCCGCTTTAAGGTCAGCGGCTGTGATTGTTTCATAGCTGCCTTTGGGTATGCTGAGAATGACACCGTTTCCAAAAAGCCGGTCTTCAGGGACATCAGAAAGATCGGCACCTTTCTGAATCATATGGATGGGTGCGTTCATATGAGTGCCGGTATGCATGATTGTATTTATTCTCCATGCAAGAACACCATGCTGTGCATGTTTGACGGCGCGGACCATCTTGACATCTTCCTGCCCCGGGTAGGAGGGCACACCATGGCCCCATATATGACTCAGTTCATACAATTTTAACCCTGAATACGGGTCAGTAACAAAAGACATAATTACCTCTCTTTAATAATGTTTATTTTAAACGACACCTGTTAAGAGGCTGTCGCA
>CAZSZQ010000243.1:0-4811 GCA_964610475.1 uncultured Desulfatiglans sp. | reverse complement strand
GTGTTGAATATCCTACAACATTGCCATCGCTCTTCCAGAGCAGTTCGCCTGTATCTTTATTAAAGGCCATACCCTTTGCGCCGATATTGAAGATGACAGCATCCCCCATGATCGTTGGTGAACCAGCGAACCCCCACCAGGGTTTTTCAGGTTTATACTGCACGGCAGAGGCTTCCCATATCTTTTTCCCTGTTTTGGCGTCAAGACAGAATATCTGACCGAACTTGCTCAAGGTATAGACCTTTCCTTCATGGATAGTCGGGGTTGAACTCGGACCGCCAGGATGCAGACGCGGATCGAGTTTACATGCATAATCAAATCTCCATATCTCTTTACCCGTTTTTGCATCAAGGCAATAGACATAGTCTTTTGCCGTATCCTCATCCTTTTTTGTGCCATCATTACCCATGGTATAGAGAAGTCCATCAGCGATAGTGACGGAGCACATCCCTGTCTTGAGTTGCACCCGCCATACTTCCTCAGCAGATGTTGCAGTAAATTTCTTAAGTTCAGGTTGAAAATCATTATTAGGGCCAAGATAATTGGGCCAGTCTGATGCGGCATTTACATTGAATGCAAACACCATTACCATGAAAACACTAATGACACTTAAGATCATTTTATTACCATTAAAACCTGTTATCATTATCATAGACCAACTCCTTAAAATAATATGGGCACCATATACATACCCATCAGTGAATAAACATTTTTTACTAATCCTTGCAGAAAAGAAATTTTAATACACGCTCTGCATGGACTTTAATGCCCTTTTTTGAGAGTATATCATCTTTAAGAAGCTTGTTCGTTATATCCCTTGTGGCGATAGGCGTTTCAACAAGGGCTCGTACATAAACAAGAAAACTGTCATGACTGAATCCCTTAAAGTATCCGTTCTTCCGGGCATTATTAAACACAGGTTCTATGATAGAATGCAGGTGCGACTGTCTTTCCATCAGATAGTCAAGATGCGGGCTTGATCTGCTGTTATCATGAAGAAGGATCTTTGTGAGTTCAGGATTTTTCCCTATTGTTGAAATATATGATTTTATAAATTCCCTGAAAAGTCCAACAGGATCGGTAGTTTCATGGGATTTTAATATTTTCAATATTTTTGTTTCCTGCAGGTTCAATCCGTAATCAACCACTGCCTTCCATAGATCTTCTTTTGAGCCGAAATGATGCCGTATCAGGCTGTGGGTTGTACCGGCAAGGTGTGCAATATCTCTAAGTTTTGCATTATGAAGACCTTCCTGGGCAAATACCACAAGTGCAGCCTTAAGAATAGCCTCCTTTGTCTTTTCACTTACATCTCTGGGTTGTTTTCCCAGTTTTCTTACAGTTCTATTTATCATTGGTATTAATTCCTGTTTTTTGCTGAATGATCTTTACAAACAATTATACTTTTTATTCATGCAATTCAATATATTTTAAAAAATAAGAACTCAGGCAGTATTTAATTATTACCTATAAGGCTGTAAAGATAGGTTTAAACTTCAATATCCTGATCATAACTAAATATTAAAATTAATTAACAGAATTTACCGGCACTTTCTTACTACTTCTGTGAATCATTTACCTTATTTAGGCATTCTTCTTTTCTTGACTGTGGTTTAATACCTAAACCGGATAAAGCACCGATTCCAGCAACTACTGCTACTATAATTATGGAGATATTATACATCCCGGTTATATGAAGTGCTGCTGACCCTGCTGCAACCCCGACAGACCCTCCGAAAATACCCAGTCCCATGGTAAAACCTCCAACACTACCGGTTATATGTTCAGGATAATTATTAGCAATAAATGACATATTCATTGCATTCGGCATCCCCATAAAGAATCCGGAAAGGAAAAGACATATTGATAACAGCCATATCCGCGATGTTACTTCATGAGACAGGATCGTTAGACAGAAAACAGCAGTAAGCGAAAAACTTATACTTATTGCCCTGCCATATTTTCCATGAAAGACCCTTTCTGCCATTACAGGTGAAATTATTGACCCAAGCGTAAATGCTAACACAAGGAGACCCATCATTCGTCCTGAAACAATTGAACCCAGCCCCAGACCGGCAGGGGGTGGAACCGCAATCCGGCCAGGGGTTAGATCCTGATATCCCTGCATCACCCATGCTAATGCAAATGCTGAGATTACAGTTGCCCAGAAAAATGAAAACCCGAATACCTTTTTAAAATCCTTCATAACATAATCTTTGGCTGACTGATCAGGTTTTATCTCTTGAGCTTTCTGTCTATAAAGAAAAATAATATTGAGAATAACAGCAATAATCATCAATCCGCCAAGGATCGTAAGGGATGTATTCCATCCTTTTAATTCCGCAATGGCAGGGCCGATGTTTAAACCAATTATTATACCTGTTGAAAGGGCAGCGCCTGTAAAGCCCTGCACCATTGACCTTTGATTTAATGGAAACCATTCTGCTGCCAGTTTTGGACCGGACGCTACAATCGGCCCGCAGCCCAGTCCCTGTATACCCCTGATTAATATTAACCCTGCAAGTGATTCACCAAACAGAGGTAATAACAATGCAGCTCCAGTTTCTATTACGCAAAAGAGAATGTAAGTTTTTGCAAGCCCCCAGCGGTCAATTATGATACCGCTAACCAGTCCTCCGATTGCAACCATTAATGTAAATGGCAGCATTGATGCAGCAGTTGCGACTCCCAGATTTGCATGAAGAGATTCGGCTATCTGAGCAACCAATGGTGTAGGACCAATAAGGGCCATTCCCTGGAGCAAATGAGCGACAATGAGGGTAATAAGCACATACCATCTGAAACGTGGATAACCACCGGTCATATTTATCTATTACCTTTATTGATAAGCTCCAACAGATATTTCTGAAGGCCTTTCCTGGATTTATTGATCTTTTCTGCCGGCCATTCCTGGAATCCTCTACCGGTTTTAAATCCAAGATCACCATCTTTGACCAGTTTTTTAAGAAGCGGTGAGGGTTCAGGAGAATTTTCCAGATGTTTAAGAATATAATCATGGATTGCCAGGGTCAAATCTGTTCCTACCATGTCAGCATTTTCTAACGGACCAAGCACAGGTAATCTTAAACCAAAACCGAATCGAATGCATTCATCAACCGTTTGTGCATCAGCGATACCTTTTTCAACAATTGAGATGGCCTCACGCCACAGGGCATGCTGTAAACGGTTTCCTACAAAACCGGGGACATCCCTGTTTACCCGAACAGGATGTTTACCCACAACATGGAGCAGAGAAAATGTCTTCTCCATTGTTTCATCTGATGTATCATTTCCACGGATAACCTCTACCAGCGGGATAAGATAGGGTGGATTCCAGAAGTGGGTACCAAGGATCCGGTTGCGAAAAACTGATTTTGATGCAATCTCGGTAATACTGATAACAGAGGTATTTGTAGCAAGTATTGTTTCACGTCCGCACAGGGTATCCAATTTACGGAACAGATTCTGTTTTATATCAAGGTTCTCTGAAACCGCTTCAACCACAAAATCTGTCTCGGATAAGGCATCGTTCATATTCGTGGTGGTTTTTATCAGTGAAATAATTTTATCTATATCGCTGTGAGAGCCGATGTTATTATCGGCCATCATGGCAAGATTTAACCTGATGTTTTTAAGGGCATTGACAAGAAGATCTTCATTCAGGTCCATCAGGGTTACAGGGTATCCTTTCCCTGCAAAGACCTGAGCAATGCCATGGCCCATTAAACCTGCGCCAATTACTGTTATTTTCATGATTTCAGCCATTTATCAACTCATTATCCTGCAGCATATCCACCGTCTGTATGAATAACCGCCCCTGTAATAAAATCAGAGGCCTTTGAACAGAGGTATATCACTATGCCGATAAAATCTTCCGGTTCTCCCAGCCTGCCTATGGGAATCCGCTTTAAAAAATTCTTGTAGAATGCATTGTCATCAAACATCCACTGGGTCAAAGCCGTCCTGAAAACAGTTGGTGCTATGGCATTAACATTTATGCCGTACTGTCCCCATTCGCAGCCAAGGGTCTTTGCAAGAAGATGGACAGCGCCCTTTGAAGTGCTGTATCCGGAATAATTGGCCATACCCAGATCACCCCTTGCCGAACCCAAAAGGACAACCTTTCCGCCCTTCCCCTGTTCAATCATCACCTTTCCTGCCTCCTTGCAGAACAGGTAAGTACCTTTTACATTGGTGTCCATTATCATTTCCCATTCTTCAAGGGGTTGTTCAATAATTGGAGCAGGTTTACTCGTACCGGCCGCAGTAATAAGTATATCTATTCTCCCGTATTTATTTACTGTCTCCTTAACCACCCTCTTTACATCATCATGATCTACAGGAGACCCTGCTGTAAAAGATACATCCCCGCCTTCCTTTTTTATCTTTTCTACAAGCGATTTAAGTTTATCCTCACCTCGTCCTGTAGCCATGACCTTTGCACCTGCCATGGCAAGAGCCATGCTGATTGTGCTCCCAAACCCACCGGTTGCGCCTGTGACAATTGCCACCTTTCCGGTAATATCAAAAAGATCCTTCAAAAGTTCCGTTCCTTTTTTAATCGCCATCATTCAACTCCTTTCTCATAACTGTTCGCAGACTTAAAAATAAAATTAAAAAAAAGTTTATTGACTTTCCCTGCGCCCTGCACCTCATTCCATACTTGAACCCTTGACCCCTCGAATCCTTGAACCCTTCTTAGTAATTCACCTTATCAATTCCCTTTAACTGCAAAATATCCCTTGCCTCATCAGGTGTTGCCGGTTCATACCCGAGTTCACGAATAATACGGATCGCCTTCTCAACCTGTT
>CAZSZQ010000242.1:0-4816 GCA_964610475.1 uncultured Desulfatiglans sp. | reverse complement strand
ACATCCCACTTATTATTTTACAGATTGTTTGAAACGCTTTTCATACAATCAAGCAGCGAGGCTTTCTATCAACCCGTATTTTTTGTTACAATATTGACAGCAGCAATCGTATTTTCTTTAGTGATCATTAAACTATCCACAAAATGGAAGGCATTTAAAATACTTTATTAAACAATTGCTCTTATTCTGTTTAAAATTTTAGGAGGTAATGAATGTGACCAGCAAAAATAAAATCTACCTCTTATCGCCGCACATGAGTGACGAAGGCTATGAGATGCAGTATATACAGGAAGCCTTTGCTACGAACTGGATTGCGCCGCTTGGAAACAATGTCAATATGTTTGAAAAAGAGCTTGCCGGCAAGGTAGGTGTGAAGGCAGCCGTCGCGCTGTCATCAGGGACTGCGGCCATCCATTTAGCGCTTAAAGCTGCCGGGGTGGGAGCCGGGGACATAGTGTTCTGCCCTTCTCTGACTTTTGCAGCGACGGCGAATCCGATTATCTATCAAAATGCGGTGCCTGTGTTTATTGACAGTGATTTTGAGACCTGGAACATCAGCCCGGCAGCTCTGGCGAAGGCTTTTGAAAAGTATAAGCCAAAAGCGGTGCTGGCAGCTCACCTGTATGGTTTGTCTGCAGATTTGGATAAAATTTTGGATTTATGCAGGGAATATAACACCGTGCTCATCGAAGACGCTGCCGAGTCATTAGGTTCAAAGTACAAGGGTCGTTACACCGGTACCTTTGGCAGCTACGGGATCTTCAGTTTTAACGGCAATAAGATTATCACCACGTCAGGCGGCGGGATGCTGGTTTCCGATAATGAAGAAGGCATCGCCAAAGCCAGGTTCTGGGCGACACAGAGCCGTGATCCGGCGAGACATTACCAGCACAGCGAGCTTGGTTATAATTATAGAATGAGCAATATTGTTGCCGGCATTGGCAGGGGACAGCTCAAGATGTTGGAGCAGAGAGTCGAAAAGAAATTAGAGATATTTAACTACTACAAGCGTGAGCTGGGTGGACTGGATGGCGTTGACATGATGCCCATTAACGAGTGGGACGAGCCGAATTATTGGCTGAGCTGTATCACATTGAGCGGCAGGATCAGACCTTTAGCTGTGATGGAAGCACTGGAAGCAGAGAACATCGAGAGCAGGCCAATCTGGAAGCCGCTGCATTTGCAGCCGTTTTTCGCGGCATACGATTATATCGGTGATGGTGTCTCGGACAAGATTTTCGAAAACGGTGTCTGCCTGCCCAGTGATACACATATGAACGGTAATGACCTGGAGAGAATAGTAAAGATTATTAAGAGGTTATGGGATTAGTGTTGTGTGAAAAAAATGGAGATAAGACATGTACAGAAAATATGTAAAACGGATATTTGATGTTATTGCCGCCCTGGCTGCATTGATAATTTTAAGCCCAATCTTTTTGATTGTCGCTGTCTTAATCAGGTCAAAGCTGGGAAAGCCAATTATATTCAAGCATCAAAGGCCGGGGAAAGATGAGAAGTTATTTACACTTTATAAATTTCGTACCATGACCGATGAGCGTGATGAGCATAATGTTCTGCTTCCGGATGAAGTGAGGCTTACTAAATTTGGCAGGTTAATAAGAGCCACCTCACTGGATGAACTGCCGGAGCTGTTCAACATTATCAAAGGCGACATGTCAATTGTTGGACCCAGGCCATTAGAGGTTTATTTTTTGCCTTACTATAACGAAAAAGAAAAACACAGGCATGATGTCAGGCCGGGCCTGACAGGACTGGCACAGGTAAATGGCAGAAATAATTTGACCTGGGAGCAGCGCTTTGAATATGATCTCAGATATATTAACCAGATGTCACTTCTGGCTGATATTAAAATCATTTACCAAACAATCATTCAAGTGATAAAAAGAGAAGGCACTGATATTCCCTTAGAGGATTTTAATGTCCACAGAAAAAAGCAGGAAGAAAAGGAGTTTTTGAATGATCCAAGAAATAGGCAGCGAGTTTTGGATTGATAATATATCACAAACTGACAGTATAAATAAGGACCTGGAGTGGATTAAGAAGTTTGGAGATATAACGTTAACATCCTGCGGCAGAGGCGCGATATCGCTCATTTTAGAAGAAGCGGCTGTAAAAGCAAAGACAGCTTTACTGCCTTCCTATGTATGTAATACTGTGATCCTGCCGTTCATTGAGCAGGGATATAATTGTTTCTTCTATAAAATCAATAATGACCTGACGCCAAACCTGAACGACATAATGCGTTATAAAGACATCGGGGTTTTTTTGCACATGGGCTACTTCGGTTTTCCTACCAACAGTAGTCTATTGCCTGTTATTAAGCACTTTAAAGCGGAGTCCGCGGTAATTGTTGAAGATATTACGCACACCTTGTTTTCTTACTATGAGAGATTTTGTGATAATGACTACCAGGTGGCGAGTTTTAGAAAGTGGGTGGGAGTGCCCAGCGGCGGATTTCTGGCCTCTAAGATGGCCATCAGCAGCCAGCCAAAGCGCGATGAAACTTTTGCGGAAATCAGAAAAAAAGCGCTGCAGAAGAAAGCCCGTTACATGAGTGGTGATCATGAGATTCTGAAACAGCAATATTTGGAATTGTTCGCACAGGGCGAACAATATTTAAACCACTGTGTAAATCCTTTTGAGATAGATGATGTTTCAAAGGCCATAATATGCGGCCTGGATGTAGGAACGCTGATTCACACCAGGAGATCCAATTTTAAAACATTATCGGAGATGCTGGGTGACATAAATTATATCGAACCGATTTTCAGTGATCTCCCGGATAATATCTGCCCTTTATTTTATCCGGTATATATCAAGAAAAACAGAAACGAAGTACAGCAGAGGCTTGCCGAACATGAGATTTATTGCCCTGTACACTGGCATGTCTCCGAGCATGTTAAGGATTCCGAGATTATAAAAAATATTTATAACAAGATACTATCCATACCTTGCGACCAGAGGTACGGATCAAACGAGATGCTGAGAATTGCAGAGGCCATGCGGGATCTGCAAATATAAACACGTAAATGAGCGGGTGTGAAGTAATGATATCGGTTGTTTCAATAAATGAAGAGGAAAAATGGGACGGCATAGTAAAGAGTTTTAAGAATTATGAGCCCTTTTATCTTTCGGCTTATGCAAAGGCATTCCAGCACCATGGTGACGGTGAGCCGCTTCTGTACTATTATGACGATGGCAGCACCAGGGCAGTGAATGTAGTAATGAAGCGCGATATAGCTGAGGCGGTTTTCTTTAAGAACAAGCTGCCCCCCAACACCATGTTCGACATATCCACCCCATATGGTTATGGCGGCTTCTGGGTGGAAGGCGGAGACTACAAGGCTGTGAACAGGGCTTATGATAACCACTGCTGTGAACAGGATTATGTAAGTGAATTTGTGAGGTTCCATTTGTTCAGCGGCTATCAGCTCCATTACAGCGGCACAAGTTATACTAATGCACATAATGTAGTGCGTTCATTAACTTTGCCGCTGGATGAAATCACAAGAGAATTTGCACATAAAGTCAGGACAAATCTGAGGAGAGCCGCCGCTTCCGGTTTGCATGTGGAAATTGATCCCAGTGGAGACAGGCTGGATGACTTTTTAAAAATATATTATGGCACTATGAATCGTAAAAATGCTGCTGAAGACTACTTTTTCTCAAAAAAATTCTTTGATACAATTAACAAATTGAACAATAACTGTGTATACATCCATGTTATTAGCGAAGGGCAGGTTGTTTCAACAGAAGTTGTTCTGTATGGCGGTGAGAACTGTTATTCGTTTTTAGGCGGAACCAACAGGGAATTTTTTAATTTACGCCCCAATGAATTCCTGAAGTACGAGGTTATCAAGTGGGCCAAGGAAAATGGTTTTAAGAATTATGTACTGGGCGGTGGCTATGGTGTTGATGATGAACTGTTCAAGTACAAGAAATACTTTGCTCCAAATGGGGTATGTGACTTTTACATAGGCAAGAAGATATTTGATCAGGAGAAATACACAAAGCTGGTTGCAATCAGGAAGGCGGAAGACGGCTTTGATCTCACCGGCAGCTTTTTCCCGGAATACAGGACTGATCGCAGCTAAACTGCAAACGATAAAAGAATTTTTATGGATGTGAAGTGGAAACATGTTCACAAATTTATTGGATTATTTAAAGGATACCGTTAATAAAAAACCCTTTAATACAGCCGTCATTGATGGTGACCGTAACGTTACTTTTAATGATCTGTCAGAGAACGCTAAAAAGCTGAGCCGGGAAATTGCTCAAAAAGCAAATGGCAGCATCCGCAGGCCTGTAGCCGTTTATTTGGACAAGCAAATTGAGTCGATTGTGGCTGATGTCGCCATAGTTTTCAGCGGTAATGCCTATATGAACCTGGACATAAAAACGCCGATGCACCGGATCGGCAACATTATTGAGCTGATTCAACCGGAGCTGATTATTACGAATCAGCAGCATATTGAAAGGTTTGCAGGTATTTGGGCAAATGATCAGATTGTTAATCTTGATTTGATTGATTTTGAAAAGCAAACATACTCACAGGATGATATCGAATGCACTTTGAGTAAGATCATTGACACAGATCCTTTGTGCATCATCAACACATCCGGGTCAACCGGTGTCCCTAAAGGTGTTGTTTTAAATCACCGCAGCTTTATAGACTTCACAGAATGGGCGATAAACACTACGGGGATTGGTGAAGATGAGGTAATTGGAAGTTTATCACCGCTGGTTTTTGATATCTTCAGCTTTGAGCTGTGCATGATGATGGCTCTTGGTTCCA
>CAZSZQ010000241.1:0-4850 GCA_964610475.1 uncultured Desulfatiglans sp. | reverse complement strand
TCAATACGGATGAAAATCCGAAGGTAGCCATGAAATATAATATCCAGAGCATACCTACCATGCTCCTCTTCAACAGGGGTGAGCAGGCGGACAGGATGACAGGGGCACTCCCCAGGCAGGAGATAGAAAAACACATTGCCTCGATTATATAAAAGTTAAACTTACCCGCCCATTCCTGCAAGATAATCATCCAGGAGGGTCTCCAGTTTAAGTTTATGTTTGGACTCCTCCCGGGCCAGGATTCCGAACAGTTTTTTATGGCTTTCCTCACGTGCCCTCTCAGAAAAATCCTTATAAAATTTTAACCCAGATTTTGCAGTAGAAATCGTCGAGAGGATTGAAAAACCAAAGCGAAACGCGAAGTTGGAACGATTTTGACCCGGAAGCATATGCACAATATGGTGAGGATTAAAATCGTGAAACGAGCGTTGCAGCAAGGTTTTTCAGGCCGCAGTAGATGGCTATTGCAAAATCTGGGTTTAAGGCCTTATCTTCTCGTTTTGCAGCGAGCCGTAAGATGTCGTCATATGACATATCCGGTTTGTAAACCATTTCGACAGTGTAATCGCCTCTTTTGAGATCAGGTATTTTTTCATCCTTAAAGTGCTCAATATTTTCTTTTGAAAATCTTTCCAGCAGCTTCTGATGCCCCCGTTCTTTAAGGGCAAATCCCTTGAAAAGCTCCTTTGCCCCGGAGAAGGTCTCTTTTTCAGAGGCCTCGTTATAAAATTTTTCAGCCTCCTTTTCCTTGTTTATGGCATATTCCATTATCTCTTCAAATGTTTCAAAATTCATTTCCTTCTCCTTTAAATTACCGGATCAATGGGAGGATCTGTTGCACTTCTATACCTGAAATTTGAAAACTTCTAAAGTAATCGAACCCCGGGTCAATGCCTGCTAGATGTTACCGGTCGATATTACTTCTCCCTGCCTGCTTATTACAACTTTTTTTATTGGAATCTGTTTTCCTGACAGTACCAGCCCCTTTTGAACAATAACCGGGAGCCCCTGGCAGCATGGCACCTCCATAACCGGAATGGTAATGCTTTTAATATCCGCTGTCTTAAAAATATCTGCAAATCGTTGCACATATTCCTGGGCGTTATCAAACTTGGGGCACCCCATCAATACAGCCTTTCCCGAAATGAAATCCCTGTGCAGGTTTGGATAGGAGAGGGCTGCACAATCTGCCGCAACAAGGAGATCTGCATTTTTAAGAAATGGTGCGCCCGGCGGGACAAGCCTTATCTGAACAGGCCAGTGGGTAAGGGCAGATGCAGCATTTTCATGGTGCACCGGTTCATTTGCCTTTTTGCAGCTTATACCTGAGACAAAGGTCTGAGGAACCGCTGAAGGGCATCGCCCCGTGTTTTCGGTATGATCATGATTATTTGATACCCTGAGCATCTCCTCCACCGCCTTTTCATCAAAATCATCTGCCTCACGCTCCACTATTTTAAGGGCGCCTGCAGGGCATTCTCCAAGGCATGCGCCAAGTCCGTCACAATATATCTCTGCAACAAGCTTTGCCTTGCCGTTAACTATCTTTAGCGCACCCTCTGCACAGGAGGGGACACAGTGACCGCAACCGTCACAGAGCTCTTCGTCTATCTGTATTATCTTTCTGTTTACCTTCATGTTTAACTCCTCTTATTTTATGAGAACATCTTCTGCGAGTCTCTTGCCTGACTCTGTCAAAAAAGATCTGTTTATTATATCCCTGATCCTGTGCGGTTCTGATGCCCCCTCCTTTTGATTTTCCTCCAGATTGGTGATCAGATCTGCATCATAAAGCGCCTTGAAATTCAACGACTCCGTTTCCCTTGGATGATGGTGATGCCCCACAATATCGCATACCTCATTTATAAGGACATCTGAGGCCCCAAGCCTTTCCATAATATCCCTTGCCACAAGAGGCCCTTCCATCTCCTGAAATCCGGCTGCATTGCTGTTATGTTTCCTTTCCGCCTCCTTTATCCCGATATCGTGCAGATAGGCGGCAGGTAGTATAACTGACAGATCCCCTCCCTCCTCTTTTCCGATCCTTTCCGCATACCTTGCCACCCTTGACGCATGACCGATCCTCTTAAAGTCCTTTTCAAAATACCGTTTCATCTCAATGGCAACGCGCTCCTTTAAAAGATCTTTTTTCTCTGCAATGAGTTCAGGAGGAAGGGCTCCTATGCATTGTTCAGCATGTTTGCAGTATGAAGCACAGCCAAAATCCATGCCGGGGTTTAAAAACCTGCGGCCGCATTTTTTACATTTTCTTACTGTGTCATCCTTGAAAAACTCCACGGCAGCGCTGCACTCGGGGCAATTTGCCTCAAAGATTGCCCCTGGCTGCCAGTACCTGCTGTCTTGTCCCGGACACTTCATTATTTCCCTCCTCATCAATATTTTATATGTATGTATAATATTCTGTTCTGGATTTTCTTTCCTTGATTCAGGTCAAAAAACCAAAAATATTTTTTAAAAATTACCTCTTTACTTTATTTTTGAAACCTCAATAGTTTATAATCATTTATTTTAAAGATACATTGGTCCGAATTAGATTACCTTTAAACTGTCATAATATTACGCTTAAATTGACTGGCCCGTGCCGGGGTGTTATATTGAGGCACAAATAAAGAGATAACCGGATCACACATGAGCAGATAAGTATGGCACCTGTTACAGAACTCCTGACCCAGAACAGTTTTCTGAAAAACCTTTTTGAATCCCTTCCGTGCGGCGTACTGGTGCTGGACAGGGAAAGAAGGGTTCAGGCTATCAATAATATCCTTGAACGTACCTTTGGAATACGCAATTCAGAGGTAATGAAGCAACGGGGCGGTGAAGCCCTTAAGTGCGTCCATGCCTTTAGCAGCAATAAGGGCTGCGGATATTCAGATGAATGCAGCCGGTGCATGATCCGGAAAACAGCTAACGATGCTATAAATGGAAAAAGGATAGAAAGAAACAGGGCAAAATCACGGTTTCATATAAACAATGTTGAAACAGAGCTTGATCTGTTAATAAGCGCTGCCCCTTTTAATCATGATGGCGAAAGGCTTGCCATTGTAATACTTGAAGACATAACCGAACTTAATGAATTAAAGAGGCGTTTAAAGGCTGAAGCCAGTTTTGCAGGTATCATCGGCAGCGGCACTGTTATGAACGAACTTTTTCGCACTATAAGGGATCTTTCGGATGTAAATGTACCTGTGCTTATACAGGGAGAAAGCGGTACAGGAAAAGAGCTTGTCGCCTCCGCCATACACAGTGAAGGGAACAGGGCAGCCAAACCTTTTGTGCCGGTCAATTGTGCCGCCCTTCCCGAAGGTATCCTGGAAAGCGAGCTTTTCGGTCATGAAAAGGGCGCCTTTACAGGTGCTGTAAGGGATAAAAAGGGCAGGTTCGAGCTTGCAGACGGCGGTACCCTTTTTCTGGACGAAATAAGTGAGCTGCCAAAAACAGTTCAGGCAAAGCTGTTAAGGGTTTTACAGGAGGGCCGCTTTGAAAGGGTGGGGTCAGAAAAATCAAAAAAAGTTGATGTCAGGATTATAAGTGCAACAAATTGCGACCTTAAGACCGAGGTAAAAAAAGGCAGGTTCAGACAGGATCTTTACTATCGCCTTGCTGTAGTCCCGGTGATCCTTCCTCCGCTCAAAAAACGCAGGGATGATATACCTCTTCTTGTAGACCATTTTCTGGAAATATTCGCCGGGCACCTGGATCCCCGCAGGAGAGTGGAGATTTCGGGCAGCGCCCTTAATATTTTGATGGATTACCCCTGGCCCGGAAATATAAGAGAACTCCAGAGCGCCATAAGATTTGCCCTTGTCAAATCAGGCGGAAGCAGGGTCGGCATCCATCATCTGCCTCTGGAGCTGCAGGAGTGGCGCAATATGCGTCCATCAAGGGGGCCTGCAAAAAAACTTGATATGGATCTGGTAAATGGAGCCCTGGAAAAAAGCGGGGGAAACAAATCAAAGGCCGCGAGGCTCCTTGGCGTCGGAAGGGCAACCCTTTATCGTTTCCTTGTGGATTTGAATAGTGGTTCATGATACAATCCTGTCTCATAATATTATTTGAAACAGTTCATATTGAAAGAATGCCCCGGTTACCTTTTTTAAAGATATTTTCTCCATCTCAAATAAGATTACAGCAGGCATTAAAATATTAATTAGTTTCCATCCAGAAACTGTCATTTTTTGGATTCAAGCGGTCAGCCCTCAGCGTTCAGCTTTCAGCAAAAGGCATTCAAAACAAAGAGTTAGCTGACAGCTGATCGCTGACTACTGAAAGCTTCATCCGGAATTTGTCTCTTTCTGGAAGGACACTATTTACCTGAATCTTGCACTAATTATCTATTAATTTTTAAAGTGTCTCATGTTTATAAAGTTCTGAAAAATCCGCAGGCGTTTTTATCAGGCATATCATCCTGATATTACTCATAATTTTAACTGATATGATTTATTTCAGTCTCTGGCACGGATATTGATATCAGTAATCAGCAAACAGAGTAAAGGGTGCGATCAATGAAGCCGTGTGATGAAAGCATTAAAAAGGTACTAAATCTGACAGAAGAGATGCTTATCCTTTCGGATAAAGGTGATGCAGTAAGGGAGGATACCAGCTGCGGGATTCTTTACGGTGTATTAAGGGACTCCGCGTACAAAATAAAAAAAATAGCAGAAGAAGAGAAGGATGCCCATATACGCAAGGGCTGGTGGAAAGAATAAAGGTCCCGGCTTGTTGACACTCATTGTTACGTGATTATTAGTATTTTTATATTTACGAAGGGAGGTGTTCTCCTTTTCTTAAAAATATATCCGCTGGTAATTGGTGACTAAGCCCGCCGGGTT
>CAZSZQ010000240.1:0-4853 GCA_964610475.1 uncultured Desulfatiglans sp. | reverse complement strand
AAAATATGGAATCATAACTGTTCATGCGGCATCAGAATCTGTTTTAGAAACCGTAAAAGAAATAACAGACGGCTGGGGAGTTGATGTTATTTTTGAGGCCACCGGGAATGAAAGGGTGATAGCAGATATCTTTACCCCTCTGCGTCCGGGCGGGACGGTTGTTTTGATAGGTATGCCTGTAGGCCCGGCACCCATTGATGTCGTGGCTGCCCAGACTAAAGAGGCATGTGTAAAGAGCATATTTCGCTATGCACACATGTATCCGCGGGCAGTGGCCCTTGCAAGTTCTGGAAAGATAGATCTGAAACCCCTGGTGACAGACAGGTTTTCATTTAGCGACAGCATTAAGGCATTTGAATACGCGGCAAACCCAAGACCGGATATGGTTAAAACCATGATCGAGATGTAATAGTGAAAGTCCGGGGTCGTATCTTGAATTCAGCAACGGCTTCTTTTTAACATTTGACAGAAGTATATAACATCAATTATAGTTTTATTTAGTACAGAAAATTTATTGTCCTTCAGTTTTTGTTTGAATTTTTTTGCTGAGTATAAATAATTACGTATCAGATTTATTAACAATTTTACAGGGAGAAAAGAACATGAACAAAGGCGATTTGATTAATGAAGTGGCAAAGGTTGTAAACACAAAGAAAGAGGCCCAGGCAGCAGTGGATTGTATCTTTGATTCTATTACCAAAACACTCAAAAAAAAGGGGACAGTTACACTGGTCGGTTTTGGTACTTTCAAGGTAAATAAAATGAAGGCGCGTACAGGCCGCAATCCCCAGACCGGTGAAGCAATCAAGATCAAGGCAAAGAATGCTCCAAAGTTCCTGGCCGGAAAGGCACTGAAGGATGCAGTGAATTAGTCGGGAGAAAGGGTTCGAGAGTCCAAGCGGTCAGCCCTCAGCGTTCAGCCTTTAGCCAAAGGCATTTAAAACTAAGAGTTAGCTGATCCCGCCCGGGGCGGGACTGAAAGCTCCATTCAGATTTTCTTTCTGGATGGACACTATTCATAACCTTAAATATAGAACTCTGAAGGAATACAAGACTCCGGAAAACATATTTCACTTAAAAGCCTTTGTTAGGGTTACTGACCCGGATGAAGGCTTTTTTATTTATGGTCGCTTCCTGTCACGCCATCTTGTCCTGTCATAGCTTTATGCGGGGTCGGAAGCCCAGAGAGACAGCAGATCGTTAAGAGGCATATAAAATAAAGTGTTTGCTGACAGCTGATAGCTGAACGCTTAAAGCTTCACCCGGAAATAACCTCATTATGGATCTGGCTGTTCCCTCCGCACGGCTGCACCCTGAAAAGACAACAAATGTATATTGACATACCAAATATAGAGCCATATACTCCACACCATAAAAATATTATCATCTTGGACAGCAGTAGAAGGCTGTTTTTTAATTAACATAAGGTAGCAGAGAGGACCTGAAATCAGGAAGACAGCTCGTCTTTATATCAACATAGAAACAGGAGGAAAAGGGTATGCTTAAATTTGCAGGTGTAATGTTATGTGCATTTTGTCTTTTTGTAACGAATGCGTTTGCTCAACCGCCCGGCGGGATGCCAAAATTAGGGCCGATTTCAGAAGGTTCCGGACCTTACGCTGCGGCAATCGTAGAAGGTGATTCCAGTTTACCCAATCATACGATTTATCGGCCAAAGGACTTGAGCCCTTTTGGTAAATCGAATCTTATGCCGGTGCTGGCATGGGGCAATGGAGCCTGTTCAAGCTCGTCCAGGATGCACGCCAACTTCCTTGCTGAAGTAGCATCCCATGGGTTCCTTGTTATTGCTCTCGGACCGTATGTTGCGGAATCCGATGCCGCCGGCGGCGGCATGATGGGGATGGGAGGCACAAAATCTGCCCAGATGCTTGAAGCCATAGATTGGGCAACCGGTGAGAACAATCGTTCTGAAAGTAAATTTTACGGAAAACTGGATATATCTAATATCGCTGTAGCAGGCATGAGCTGCGGCGGCCTCCAGGCGCTTGAAGTTGCACCGGATCCCCGTATAAAAACAGTCATGGTCATGAACAGCGGTCTTTTCGGCCCTGGCGGAAGACCAAAAATGGCGCCACCCAAGGAAGGAATGCCTAAGATGGGGGCACCTAAAGAAGGCGGAGGTGCGCCACTTATGGGAATGCCTGAAGTCGGTAAAGAGGTCCTTGCAAAACTTCATTCGCCCACTATTTATATCATCGGTGGAGAGACTGATATTGCCTACCCTCAGGCCATTGATGATTTTGCGAAGATCGACAAAGTTCCTGTTGCAATAGCCAATCTCAAAGATGTTGGGCATGGAGGTACTTACAGTGAGCTGAATGGGGGCGAGTTTGGAGTGGTTGCCGGGGCATGGCTTAGATGGCAGTTAAAAGGAGACAAAGAAGGCGAAAAGATGTTCACAGGTGAGGACTGCGGTCTTTGCACCCGTGAAGGGTGGAACTATGAAAAAAAGAAGCTTCCTTAAAGTGATACGATAATCCTTATATATTACCAGGACGCTTTTCAATACTGTCATTGAACAGCGTCCTGATTAGTGACAAGGCTGAAACTTCCAAAATCCACCATCAAATTTTTCTTATTCAATGCTGATTTGGGATTTTGGAGAATCCTGGGCACCAGCAAGGTGTTAGATGCAAGGCACCGAAGGAGTGCCGACTGAGGCGTACGAAGGGTACACCGCAAGGAGAAACGACCGAAGGTAACGCAGCAGATGACACTTTGATGGTGGATCAGGAAACTTCAGTCAATATTGCGATCATGATACAATTGAGATATACCCCGTCTTTTTCCATCCTTCCTTAAATTGACTGAACTCCCCGGTTCTGCTATTCTGCGCCTGTACCTTAAAGGGGTTATATATGATAGTGCCATTAACCATTTCTTTAGTTGCTTTTATTGTATGCATCCTTATTGGCTTTCTTGTCTATTATCAAAGCTGTAAAAAGCTTGAGCATAAATTGTTTCTTGCCCTTTGCCTTGTCAATGCATGGATGGCATTGAGTGAGTTTTTATTCATACAATCAGCTGAGCCTGCATACACACTCTTCTGGGCAAAAACAAACATTGTACCGAGTCTTGCTGTAAGTGTCGGTTTTCATTTTGTGTTTGCCATTACCGGTATTAGGATTATTAAAAAAAAATGGTTTCTGGGAATTATCTATATCCCCAATATCCTGTTTTTCCTGTACATACTTTTTACAGGGGGGGCAATAATAGATATTGTCAGAGGCCCTTGGGGAAATGAAGTAGTATATAACGTTCAGTCTCCTTTTTTGTCCCTGGCCAACCTGTGGATCTCAATTTTTGGGGTTTTGAGTTTTATTATTCCATTGATCTATTATTTTAAAACCGGGGATATAAAAAAGAAAAAGCAGTTGGCCTATATATCAATCGGTTTTTTTCTGCCGGCAGTAATGGGAAGCGCCATATATTTTATTAAACCCCTTACCGGAATTGATATCCCCAGGGTACCCTCTTTTTTTACAATGCTGCTGGAGCTGCTTCTCGGGTATGCTGTCTGGAAATTCGGCCTTCTTGATCTGAACCCTGCAACCGCTGCAAATAATATTATTGAGACGATATCCGATATGCTTCTGATTGTTGACAGGAACAGGAGAATCGTTTCATATAACAATGCTGTACTCAGGTTATCCTGCTATCAGCATGAGGAGATAATTGATAATAATATAAGTATGTTATTTTCCGGGCAAGGACTTCATAGTCAATTTGACAGACTGGATACTACCGCAATTGATGATGGGACTAAAAAGCCGGTTGATCATTATATTGTGAGACAGGTTGAAGATGCCCTGGTTACAAAAAAATCGGATATGATACCTGTAAACATATCTGTTTCAATACTGCACGAAAAAGATGGAGAAAAGGCCGGTTATGTACTGGTCGCGCGGGATATCACCAGTCAGAAGATAGCAGAAAATGAAAATAATAAACTTATCGCCGAACTCTGTGAGGCAATGGAAAATGTAAAGACACTAAAAGGCTTTATTCCAATATGTGCAAAATGTAAAAAGGTAAGGGATGATCAGGGCTACTGGAGCCAGATTGAAAAATATATCTCTGAGCATTCGGAGGCATTGATCAGTCACGGGATCTGCCCTGAGTGTTCTGAAGAACTATATGGCAATGAGGATTGGTATCAAAGTAAAAAAGATTAGGGTGAAAAGGAGTGGGACTTTGTTGCCTGTCGCAATTAACTGTAATATACTCAAACCGGTCAGCAGTTCCACCTGTTATTCATTATTAAAAACCGGACTGGAGAGGTTCTTATGTCAAAAAATATAGATCTTGAAAAGTACGTTTTTAAAAGCGCTGTAGTAACACCTCCTGATAATCTTTTTGGCACTGCCCCCAATAACCCATCCATACTGTACATAAACCAAAATAAAGAGAGTAATTTCAATATTGCTTCGTGGCTCATTACACATCCCTTTACCATGGAAGGTGAAACCTTCTATCACGATTATGACCAGTTTTTGTTTTTCTGCGGATCAGACCCCTTAAACAGGAGTGAATTAGGCGGTAAAGTGGAGCTCTATCTGGGTTATGAAAAGGAAAACCTGGATAAGATTACAATAGAAGAGTCTACTATCATCTTTATTAAGGCTGGAATGCTCCACTGTCCTCTCAGGTTTGTTGAAATTTACAATAAGGAAAAACCGATCATTTTTCAGGACATCACTCTATGCGGGCAATACAGTAAATTCAAGCCCGGTAGTGCACAGAGACTTAATGTGGATGGAAAACCAATTGATAAAGAAGGAAACCTGATAAAGTAGATAGTGTCCATTCAAAAACAGGGGTTTTTGAATGGA
>CAZSZQ010000239.1:0-4895 GCA_964610475.1 uncultured Desulfatiglans sp. | reverse complement strand
TTCTTTGGTGAATGGCAGGTGCCTAAAAAGGATGGAAACCAGATAAAGGCCGAACACTAATTTGTATCAATAAAAGGGGTTCATCTTCTTACGGATTTGAACCCCTTTTTTCATTTCATACACCAGCCTCTGGACTAAAATAATTAATTGTGCCAATATCACATCAATAAAGAGACAAGGAGAGATCATGCCCTATTTCAGTATAGAGACCAATAAGGGGATAGATATCAAAGAGACACAAAAACTCATGAAAAAGGCGAGCATGTTTCTCGCAGAGATGATGACAAAGCCTGAACAGGCTATCATGGTTACCATCAAGCCCGGTACCCCCCTTATTTTTGGCGGGACAGATGAACCCGCTGCCTTTGTGAGAATAAAGGCACTGAGGCTTGAGAAGGGCAGGTGCCCGGAATTTTCAGACAAGGTATGCGGATTTATGGAAAAGGAGATTGGTGTGCCCAGAAACAGGGTCTTTATAGAATTTACAGATATAGATGGAAAGTGTTTCGGGTATAATGGAAATACACTTGTTCATTGATTATTTAAAAATTAAGATTCAACAGGCAGGGATGTTTAAATCAATTAATAACTGGTATGCGGTTTGAGGTTTACGGTATGCGGTTTAAAGGAACTGTAGACCTGACACCGTAGACCGTAAACCTAATTTTAAGAGGTTGCAGGTAAAATTATGGACAGGGAAGAAGACATTTTAGAAGATGACAATATAGAAGAGAATGGCAAGGTTGAAGAGAGTTTTGGAGAGAGCTTTGAGGAGCTGTTAAAACAGAGCGAGGTAAAGGCCACATTTTTTCAGCCGGGTCAGGAGATAGAGACCACCATTATCCAGATCGCTGATGAATGGGTCTTTATTGACACAGGGAGTAAATCCGAGGGGGTCGTTGCCCTGAGTGAGTTCAAGGATGAAGAGGGTAACATCACAATAAAGGCTGGCGACACGGTCAGGGCATATTTCCTCTCATCCCATAACAGTGAAAGACTCTTTACAACCAGGCTTACGGTAGAATCCACAGGAAAGGAATTTCTTGAGGAAGCATATCATAACGGCATACCAATTCAGGGTATTATTGAAAAGGAGGTAAAGGGAGGGTATGAGATAAGGATAGCAGGCAAGACCCGCGCATTCTGCCCCTTTTCACAATTGGGCCTTGGGCGCATAGAAGATAGCATTACTGTAATTGGTTCTGAACTCACATTCAGGGTTACCCAGTATGGAGAAAAGGGCAGAAACATTGTCCTCTCACACCGTGCAATTGTTGAAGAGGAGAGAGAAAAAAAGAAGCTCGAACTTAAAGAGAGTCTCAAGGTCGGTATGACAGTAACCGGTACAGTAACATCCATTAAAAAATTCGGGGCATTTATTGAAGCAGAGGGTATAGAGGGGCTGATCCCTTTGTCTGAGCTCTCATGGGGACGAGTGGATGATATAGAGGGCATACTTTCAGTAGGACAAAAGGTGGATGTTGTTATCTCCTCCCTTGACTGGGAAAAGGACAAATTTTCATTCAGCCTTAAGGAGAAATTGCCCGACCCCTGGGATGTCATCTTAAATAAATACCCTGAAGGCACTATTCATAAAGGGAAAGCGGTAAGACTGGAAAAATTTGGCGCCTTTATAAATTTAGAGCCAGGCATAGACGGGCTTGTTCATATATCCGAACTGGGTAAAACCAAAAGGATTAATCATGCGAGGGAAGCGCTGGAAGCAGGTCAGGAAATCGAGGTTATAATAAACGGCGTTGACAAAGAAAAGAGAAGGCTTTCCCTTGGTATAATAGAAAATGAAAAGAATGAAGAGAAAGAGACATACGAAAGATATAACCAGGCAAGCACCGGTTCATCTCGTTCATTCGGGACATTTGGTGATCTTTTAAAGGTAAAACCTGGTAAAAAAATAAAAAGCTAATCAGGGCACCCTGACATCCACTCATCTATTTTATATTTTTTTATACTGCTTCCAAATAATACGGAAGCTACCTTGCATGACTTACCTTCACAGTGTGCCGGTATCACAAGATCCATAGTCTCATTGCCGCTTGCATTGGCCGGCACATCTATCTTAACCAATTTACATGCTACTGTCATATCATCAACCATTACCTTGAAGCCTATTTTTATATTGGGCCTTATAAATTTACGCCCGTTTTTAATGGTATATGATACTTGTACCCCTTCATCGGTATAGCTGACCTCTTTCACTGAAAGCTCAAGGTCACTTGCTGATAAAATACCTGAACCAACAGCCAGGAAAATTAAAATGCCTGATAAAAATATATATTTTCTCATCTATTTCTCCATAGTTACTGCCTCTCTATCTCGGCGAGAGGCAGCATATAATCAGCCAGAAGGCTTGATGTTTTCCGCATGTTCATACTCAGTAATTTTGCAAGCCCCTTAAGCATTTTTACCCCTATTTGCGGATGCTGTTCAAGCAGTTGTTCGAACCCTTTACGTGTGAGTATTACCAGGGTGGAGTGTGTTTTTGCCCTGACTGTTGCGGATCTTGGAAAGTCATCTATTACTGCCATTTCGCCAATTGATCTGCCTTTTCCAAGAGTGGCAATCACGACCTCCTTTCCTTTTTCATTTTTTTTAAAAACATCAAGGGAACCTGTTGTAACAAAACACATAAAATCTCCTTTATCTCCCTCAGAAAAAATAATCTCCCTTAGTTCAAAATCCATGAAATTCATACGCCGTGATATTATTTTTAAATCATCCGACTTGATCTGGTCAAACATTGGTATATCAATCAAAAGGTCTGATACAGCCTTGGATAGGTTCGTTTCGTTGATTTCTAGCGATTTAACCATAACAGGCGTCCTCAGACTTTGAAAGGTTTCATAACGAATTTTTTCAGGATTATAACATTATATCTTTTGAAGTCAATCCGGCTGATGCCTTAATCCTGAGGTTTACCCAAATCTCAAAGTAAAAACACTCCCTTCATCCACTGCTGACTTTACATTTATGGTGCCCTTATGCAGCCTCACAATCCGCCTCGAAAGGCTCAGGCCAATGCCGGAACCATTTTCTTTTGTTGTAAAAAATGGAATAAATATTTTTTCCAGGGCTTCCTCTACAATACCAACACCATTATCTTCAACAGTAATAATTATCGCCCCCTCAGTTCCCAGGCCGGCTTCAAGGTTTATATTGGGGTTTTTCCTGCCTGTCACGGCATGGATCGCATTGAGGAGAAGGTTAATCATAACCTGTTCCATAAGGTCGGGGTCTGCTGTCAGTTCAAGAGATCTGGGTTCAACAGACCAGCTGAAGGATATCTTATTCTCATTTATCTTGTCATACATCAGCCTTTCCAGCCTCTGAAAAAAGTCAAAAAGTGATATTATCTGAAACCTGGGTTCCGGGATAATTGTCATGTTCCGGTAATTACCAACAAAATTCATGAGCCCCAGGCTTCGCTGTTGTATGGTCTGAAGAGCCACTATTATATCTTTCATGTCATCAGGGGATATATCACTTCCTGAAACACCCTCCTCTTTTTCATCCGGGAAAAATATGCCCAGTAAAGAAGATGACATAGATGAAATAGGGGTTATGGAGTTCATAATTTCATGGGTAAGTACCCTTATGAGATTCTGCCATGCCTCCATTTCCCTTGTCTCAAGCTCCTCCTGTATATTCTGTATGGATATAAGGGTGTTTTTATCTTCCTTTATAACAAATGGATGGCTGTAAATTGAAAGGTATCCTGTCTCATTATCCATCCGGAGGTTTATGAGCCTTTTTCCATTTTGTTTCAGGTGCAGCAGAATATCAGCAAGCTTTGGGTATTTCTGTTGCAGATCATTTATGTTTTTTAAAAGGCTGATTTTGAGTATCTTTTTTGCAGCGTTATTAATCAGATTAACTGTGCCATCCTGCTTGTATACAATAATGCCTGTGCCAATATGCTGGAGAATTGTCTGAAGATATCTTGCGTGAACCTCGCCTGAAGAACGTGTTTCCTGAAGTTTATGCATAACCACGCTGAAGGCCTGTTTCAATTCGCTGAAGGAAGAGCCTAACCCCTCACTCGAAAATGCCTGGGAGGTATCGTCATACTTGACGGAAAGAAGAAATCGACTCAGGTCCCTGTTTGTCTTCTCTGTAAAATGGATAATTGAAAATACCTGGGCAACTGCTAGAAGACCTACTGTAATAGTTACAAATATAAAATCCATATTGAAGATAAGATAGGCAAATAAAAGGATAGTGGCTGTGAGGAGGAGTATTCTGAAAGTAATTTTGAATTTGAATGTTTTAAACATTGCTTCCTCAAAAAATTATTTCACACCCGTTCGCTTCGCTCACTAGAGACACGGAGATCACAGAGTTTATTTGTTATAAAAAATAAATGTATTCTCTGTGTACTCTGTGCCTCTGTGGTGAATCTAAATCCCATGCTTTTCCATACGCCTGTAAAGGGACGACCTGGTCAGGCCAAGTTCACGCGCAGCCTGACTCACATTACCTCTATACTTATCAATCGCCTTCTGTATTACTATCTTTTCAACAAGATCAAGATTGTAATTATCAAACAAAATGGCATCTCCTTCTGCACCTGATGCTGTCAAAAGAAAATCCTCAGGTTGAAGCATATCTGATTCACTTAAAATAACCGCCCTCTCCATGCAGTGCTGAAGCTCCCTTACATTTCCGGGCCATTGGTATGCCTTAAGCTTGTTTATTGTTGATGTACCAATACCCTTTTCCGGTTTGTTATATTTTTTGCAGAAGATTTTAAGGAAGTGTTCAGCCAACCGTGGTAGATCCTCTCCTCTTTCTCTTAAAGGAGGCAGATGTATCTCTACGGTGTTTATCCTGTACAAGAGGTCCTGTCTGAATTTTTGTTTATTTACCATTTCGAGAAT
>CAZSZQ010000238.1:3581-4899 GCA_964610475.1 uncultured Desulfatiglans sp. | reverse complement strand
TCTGAAGACCGCTGCCGATACAAATTCCTACCTTGATCAGCTCCACGGTTTTTCTGTCTAACGGTCCGGCTTCGGCACAGGCTATTGTAAGCTTTTCATGGGCATCCCATACATCGGGGTATCTGTCTACTATGGACTTAAATGTATCCGGCAGTTTTTTCCCTGTCATGGTATATTTCCTCCTTGTTACAGGTTGATGAAAAAAAATAAAAAGAATATCAAATAATGGAATAAAGATATTATTAATATTTACAGTAATCAGCCAAAATAAACTTATAACAGTTAATCATCCCAGAATATGCATGACATGGGACATTCACCCATCGCATCCATAATACAATCCTCATCTCCGCCTTCCGGTTTGATTACAAACGACTTTTCAAGCTCATGGTTCATTTCAAAAATATCAGGACATAAATCCGCACAACTCCCGCACCCGATACATTCATTTTCATCAATACGTACTATCCTGCTCATATTATTTTAATCTCCAATTATACCCGAAAAGGCGTCTGCTGTTTAATCAGACAATATTTGTATCTCCACATTCATGACTATGCAAGGCATATATCGATTAGATGCTAAATATGGGTATAATGTAATGTATCTCAAAACTTTCAAAATTCTCAAGAAAAATTTCCTGATAGAAATTTCTTGAAGTCATCCCGCAACTTTGATTTCTGTATCTGTTGACAGCACTCTTTTTTAAAAAGATAAAATTAAACAAATTATGAGTGAAATTGATAAAAACTAGAATGGATTTTTATTGCCTTTATCCTGATAATGCAATATATTTGCATTGTTTTATATTATTAATTATCACATAATTTACATTATTTAGATTTTGTTTTTGATATTAAATAAACCTTATAATGTAAATCAAACTAATGATAGTAAGTTGCATGATATTATTTTTTATTAAGATAAAAAGACCGGGATTATTTATAAAAAATGAAAAACATGATCAGAAAATTTTTTATTTTACTATTCCTGTTTTTTGGCCTTACATCCATGAGTGAGGCCTCCGAGGGGCTTTCCGCATTTGTCACCATAGAGCCACAGAGATATTTTGTTCAGCAGATAGGGGGTGATTTTGTGGATTGCCATGTAATGGTGCCGCCCGGTGCGGATGCACACACATATGAACCAAAGCCAAGGCAGATGGCAGCACTTACAGACGCAAAACTCTATCTTACCATCGGGATCGAGTTTGAAGAGGCCCATCTGGATAAAATCATCTCTGTTAATCCGGCTATCAAAGTGGTCCATACGGATGAGGGCATTACCGGCATGGCTGAATGCGGGGATACCTCGGTGT
>CAZSZQ010000238.1:0-3571 GCA_964610475.1 uncultured Desulfatiglans sp. | reverse complement strand
AAATCTCATCATCATGAAGGAGAGCTCCATGAAGCGGGTAAAGAGACGCATCATGAAGACCACAGCCTTGACCCGCATATCTGGTTATCGCCCCCGCTTGTTAAAATTCAAGCAGAGACGATCCTGAAGGCGATCAGTGAAAACGACCCTGTCCATAAAAACCAGTATGAGGCAAACTGCAAAAACTTCATCAGCAGGATTGAGCAACTGGATACAGTATTAAAAGCCCTGTTTAAAGAGAAATCAGGCATGAAGTTTATTGCATTTCATCCGGCCTGGGGTTATTTTGCAGACGCCTATGGCCTTGAGCAGGTGCCGGTTGAGATCGAGGGCAAAGAGCCCAAACCTGCACAGTTGAAGGAATTGATCAGGTCTGCAAGGGAAGACAATATAAAGGTTATCTTTGCACAGCCACAGTTTTCTGCCAAAAACGCAAAAGTTATTGCCGGGGAGATAGGCGGAGAGATTATATTTGCTGATCCAATGGCATATGAGTGGTTAGAAAATCTAAAGGATGTGGCGGATAAATTCAGGGATGCATTAAAATAGGGATGGTGAGATGCCCATTATTGAAATAAATGATGTTGATTTCTCCTTTGAAATGGAGACTGTGCTCAAGGATGTTAATTTATGTATCCCGCATGGGGATTTTGTCGCCATTATCGGGCCCAACGGAAGCGGTAAAACCACGCTGCTTAAACTGATCCTGGGACTCCTTACCCCAAAGAAGGGAAGCATACTTATAGATGGAAAACCGCCGCAAAAAGCTTCAAGGTCCATCGGCTATGTGCCCCAGAATGTACATGTGAACAGGTCATTTCCTGTTACTGCCCTGGATGTTGTGCTTATGGGGATGATCAATAATTATTCCAGGCCGGACCGTTCGCAGGCCATGACTGCCCTAGCCCGTATGGAGATGGAAGGATATGCTTATAGAAAAATAGGCACCCTTTCAGGGGGCCAGCGCCAGAGGGTGTTTATTGCAAGGGCGCTTGTTTCAGGGCCCAAACTTCTCCTCCTGGATGAACCCACAGCAAGCATAGACGCAAAAGGGCAGGCCGATTTTTACAGACTGCTTAAGGTGCTTAACAATGAGATCACCATCCTTCTTGTAAGCCATGATCTGCTCCTTATTTCACACTATGTAAAGTCAGTGGCATGCGTGAACAAACAGCTTTATTACCATAGCCAGGCAGAGATCACCGGCGAGATGCTTGAGCATATGTATGCAGGCTCCACGGGAGAGACATGCCCTGTAGAACTGATAGCACACGGCATGCCGCACCGTGTGCTCCGGGACCATGAGGTGAACTGAGATGCTTGAAGCCCTTCAGTTTGACTTTATACAGAATGCGCTCATAGCAGGCCTTGCAGCAAGCATAATCTGCGGCATCATGGGGACCCTTGTGGTTGTAAACCGTATAGTCTTTTTATCAGGAGGTATTGCACATGCAGCCTACGGCGGTGTGGGTCTGGCATTCTACCTCAAGTGGCCATATCTCCCTAGCACAATGGGCTTTTCATTTTTTGCCGCAATGATAATGGCCCTTGTAAGCCATACTGCAAAACACCGGGCCGATACCATAATAGGTGTTATCTGGGCCATCGGCATGGCCTTTGGCATTATCATGATTGATATAACACCGGGCTATAATGCCGATCTCATGAGCTACCTCTTCGGCAGCATACTTACTGTTACCAGAAATGATATTTATATAATGCTCATAATAGCACTGCTTATGACTGTACTTGCAAGGCTCTTTTACAATGACCTCCTTGCCATGTCATATGATGAGGAGTTCGCCAAAACAAGGGGTGTGCCTGTAGTAAAGATCTATTTTGGGCTGATAGGGATGCTTGCCGTAACAATCGTACTCCTCATACAGATAGTGGGGCTCATTCTTGTGATTGCACTCCTGACCATACCCCCCTTCATTGCGGAAAAATATGTAAAGTCACTGTTTCAGATGATGGTTGTCTCAGCATTTTTAGGGGCGGTTTTTACTGTCGCAGGCCTTATTATTTCATACAGGTATGACCTGACATCAGGGGCATCCATTATAATGGTTTCAGGTATTGCATTTATATTTTCATTAATAATAGACAGGGTAAGGATTTTCTTAAGGGTTTAATAATAATGTGCAATCAATGTAATTATGAAGAGATACTTTTAAAGGCAGGGCTTGAGGCCAGCTCAAACCGCATATCTGTCCTTGAAGTGATCGGAAGCAACCCCTTCCCTCTTTCAGCCGCAGATATATATAAGACCATTGAACGTTCAGGGGCCATAAACCAGGTGACAGTATACAGGATACTTGATTTGCTGGTTGATCATCATGTTGCAGAACGTATAAGCACAGGCGGCAGGGCATTTTATTACGGCCTTGCACCCAATGACCATCACAGGCCCCACCCCCATTTTTACTGCAAGACCTGCGGGCAGATGGACTGCCTGAGCCCTGACAGCCTGAAGGTGGATGCAGATACCTTCATGAAAATATTCCCCGGCAGGGTGGATAAGGTGGAGGTGCGCATAGACGGGATCTGCAAGAACTGTGAAAAAGGGCAAACCAGATAATATTATAAAAATTATCAGAACAGATAATCGGTGTTGACAAAGCAGGAAGACCGCTCGTGCAGTATTTCACGGAGGAGCTCTTTACCGGCATCGCTTTCCGGTGCTGCTACCATGGAGCGGATTGAGAAACAGCGAAGCGCATCGGAGACAGAAAGCGTGCCCTCTGCACTGTCCTTGCGGCCGGTAAAGGGATATACGTCCGGGCCGCGCTGACACTGGGAGTTGAGGTTTATACGGCACACCTGATTTGCGAACACGTCAATGAGCGGGCCGACCCTCTTCGGGTCTTTGCCGAAGATGCTCGCCTGCTGCCCAAAGCTGGAAGAGACGATATAGTCGAATACCTCATTCTCGTTGTCATAAACGGTAACCGGCACCACTGGACCGAACTGCTCGACAGTGTAGAGCTGCATGCCGGATGTGACGGGATAGACCACTGCCGGGAAATAAAAGCTCTCTTTCGACAGGCCTCCGTTTGAGTTGCATACCGAGGCCCCTTTTTTGACCGCATCGTCCACAAAGGAGTGCATCTTTTCCGGTGCCCCGGGCTCGGGGAGCGGTGTGATACGAACACCTTTCTCCCATGGAAGGCCAAACGGGAGGGCGTCCACTGCATCGGAGAGCTTTTTCACAAAGGCATCCGCGATTGAGCGGTGCACGAACAGGATCTTGAGCGCTGTGCATCTCTGGCCATTAAACGACAGTGCGCCCGTGACGCACTCTTTTACCGCCAAATCTATATCAGCGTCCGGAAGTATAATGCCCGGATTCTTGGCGTCAAGACCTAGGATGCAGCGCAGCCTGTTTGGCATTGGATGCTGCTTCTTTAAGATGTTGGCAGCGCGGGAACTGCCAATAAAAGCAAGGGCGGCCACCTGTCCGGATTCCATGATTGGACCTGCCACATCCCTGCCGTCGCCATTAATGATGTTGACAACACCCCTGGGAAAACATTCTATAAATGCGTGCAACAGGGGAATCTGGCACAGAGAC
>CAZSZQ010000237.1:0-4900 GCA_964610475.1 uncultured Desulfatiglans sp. | reverse complement strand
ACTTTCTGTCAGACCTTGAAAAGGAGACCGTTGATTTTACACCCAACTATGACGGCTCGCTGATGGAACCATTGATCCTTCCAACCACCATACCCAACCTCCTTGTAAACGGGACATCAGGTATAGCCGTTGGCATGGCGACCAACATACCCCCGCACAATTTAAGGGAGGTGTGTGACGCCATAATAGAGGTTATTGACCGCCCTGATATAACCATAAATGACCTCATGAAGATAATAATAGCACCTGACTTCCCCACAGCAGGTTTTATTGTCGGGAGAAAGGGTATCAGGGAGGCATACCTTACAGGAAGGGGCATAATAAAGATAAGGGCAAAAGCCTATATAGAGACGGTCGGGAAGACTAAGGAACGTGTTATAATCTCAGAGATACCTTATCAGGTGAACAAGACAAAACTGCTTGAAAGCATTGCTGAACTGGTCAAGGATAAAAAGATAGAGGGTATATCAGATATAAGGGATGAGTCGGACAGGGATGGCATGCGCATAGTTGTAGATGTAAAACGCGATGAAAATGCCCTTGTTGTAATGAACCGCCTCTTTAAATTCACTCAGATGGAGAAGTCATTCGGCATCATCTTTCTTGCCCTTGTAAACGGACGGCCACAGACCCTGAACCTTAAGGAGATAATAGATCACTTTATAAATCACCGTCGTGAAGTAATAATAAGGAGAACCATATTTGATCTGAAAAAGGCCGAAGAAAGGGCACATATAGTAGAGGGATTGAGAAAGGCACTGGATTTTCTGGATGAGGTAATAGCCCTTATAAGGTCTTCTGCTGACTCAAAAGAGGCAAAGGCAAGATTAATGGCTGAGTTTGATTTTTCCGCTGATCAGGCCCAGGCCATTCTGGACATGAGGCTGCACAGGCTTACCGGACTCGAAAGAGAAAAACTGGATGAAGAATACAGAGGTCTTATACAGGATATTGCAAGATACAAATCCATACTTGAGAACCCTTCTATGGTTCTTCAGGTTATCCGTGATGAAACAAAGGAGATAAAAGAAAAGTACGGCGATGAAAGGATAACAGAGGTGATTGATCAGGATGAAGACATCGCCATTGAAGACCTTATTGCAGACGAAGACATGGCCGTTACCATCAGCCACAGGGGGTATATCAAGCGAAATCCCATAAGCCTTTACAGGGCGCAGAGGCGCGGCGGTAAGGGTTTAACAGGCGTTGTCCCCATAGAAGAGGATTTTGTAGAACACCTGTTTGTTGCGTCCTCCCATAATTACCTGCTCTTCTTTACAAACCAGGGCAGGGTTTACTGGAAAAAGGTGCACGAGATCCCTGAGGCAGGAAGGATGTCAAAGGGCAAGGCAATTGTAAACCTTCTTGAGCTTCTGCCCAATGAAAAGCTCGCAACGGTTCTTCCTATAAAGGAATTCAGTGAAAACTCCTACATAGTAATGGCCACAAGAGAAGGTCTTGTGAAAAAAACAGACCTCATGGCTTATAGCAACATCAGGAGTAATGGCATAATAGCCCTCAAAATAAATGAAAACGATGAACTCATATCCGTTAGGGTTACTGACGGTGACCATGATATTTTTATTAATACCAAAAAGGGAAAATCCATCAGATTCTCTGAAAAAGAGATAAGAAGTATGGGAAGGGTTGCAGCAGGAAACATAGGGATAAGGCTGGAGGATGAGGATGAGGTTGTTGGCATGGAGGCAATTAAGGAAGGTTCCACCATACTTACTGTTACCGAAAACGGCTATGGAAAACGCACAAAAACAGAAGAATACCGCATACAGTCAAGGGGCGGAAAGGGTATCCTAACCATAAAGGCCAACGAAAGAAACGGTTATGTAGTTTACTCATACCAGGTAAACGAACAGGATCAGCTTATGATTATATCAGAACAAGGAAAGATCATAAGGCTGAGGGCCTCGGATATCTCTGTCATCGGGAGAAATACTCAGGGTGTAAAACTTATTGACCTTAGCCCGGGAGAAAAGGTTGTCAGTGTAGCAAAGGTAATAGAAGAGTAGAGGCGCAAGGCACAGGGCGCAAGGTTTTTCTTTCCCTGTGCCTTGAACCCTGCGCCTTGCGCCCCTTTTTTTAGTTTAAACCTGCAACTTCTGGCATGCTTATCTGTATATTTACAAGGGGGTTTACATCCGCTGTATAACATATCCTGCAGCAGTTGAGGCACCTTTCGTTTTCCTTAATGGCAGCCTCTTCTCCTGCAACAATGCAAACATTGGCAGGGGCCTTTCCCGTAACTACCGCCTTTGCTGCAGCAGAACAGCCTGCATATCCGTAACCACCGCAGTTGGCGCCGGCAAGACAGTCCTGCACCAGTTCCAACCGAGGATCTTCATATACATAAAAAATACGTGAAGCAATGCTTAATGCCAGACCGCAAAAGGCACCGAGCCCCACCATAAGTAAAGTTGCCTGAATCGTTACAGCTCCTTGAAATTACTTTGATTATATTTGCTGTATTATTTTTCACAAAACAGGGGGAATTATATGATATGCAATTATTGTGTCAAGTTGATAAGAAAACACTAAGCAGGTTTATCCTTGACGTGACAAGGCAAGTTCAATAGAATCCTAGCTCCTTATCACAAACACATATCAAAAAGGAAAGACTATGACCAATACAATAAAAATAGGTGCAATTGGTGCGGGAAGCTGGGGTACGACCCTTGCAAATCTCCTGGCTGATAAAGGGCACATCGTAGACCTCTGGGTCAGGGAGAATGATGTTTATGAGCAAATCAGGAACAACAGGATGAACGAGACCTTTCTTCCCGGTATGAAGCTTGTTGACAGTCTGAAGCCAGTCAAGACCTTTGAAGAGGCATTAAAGGATAAAGAACTTATTATGATGGCGGTGCCATCTCAATTTTACCGCAGCGTGCTAATACAGATGAATCCCTATCTGAAACCAGGGATGAAGTTCGTATCTGCAACAAAGGGAATAGAAAACAATACATTAAAGGTGATGTCCCAGGTAGCGGAAGAAATCCTTGATCCTGAATATGCCAAAACCTTTGCATGCCTTGCAGGTCCCAGTTTTGCAAAAGAGGTGGTGTCAAAACAGCCCACAGCGGTTACAATTGCCTCAAAAGACCTTTCCCAGGCAAAAAGGCTTCAGAAGATATTTTCGACGGATCTTTTCCGTGTGTATATAAGTGATGACCTGATAGGTGTTCAGTTATGTGGTGCACTCAAGAATGTCATCGCAATAGCAGCAGGCGCATCCGATGGACTGGGTTTCGGCCTTAATGCAAGGGCGGCGCTCATCACAAGGGGGCTTGCAGAGATAACGAGGCTTGGGGTCGCAATGGGTGCAAACCCCATGACTTTTGCCGGGCTTTCCGGGATAGGAGATCTGGTTTTGACTTGTACAGGAGATCTGAGCCGTAACCGCACCCTTGGTCTCAAGATAGGTAAGGGGATGAGTCTTAACGAGATAACACAGGGCATGACTATGGTTGCAGAAGGGGTTAAAACATCCATCTCTGCGTACGAGCTGGGTAAAAAAACAGGTGTTGAGATGCCTATAACAGATCAAATTTATGAAACCCTCTATAAAGGAAAAAACCCCCTGCTCGCCGTAAAGGAACTTATGACAAGGGAACTGAAAAAGGAGCTTGAGCGTTAGTCTTTTCTTTATTATGGCCGAATAGATATAAAAGGAGATATTAATGCTGGGCTGGCTCCTGTTTTGCCTTTCAGGCTTTTTACTTCTTTATTTCAGTGCGGAATGGCTTGTCAAGGGGGCATCCAGCCTTGCCCGGAATATGGGACTCTCCCCTATTGTAATAGGCTTGACCGTTGTTGCCTTTGGTACTTCAGCGCCTGAACTGGTTGTATGCGTTATTTCATCTATGCAGGGGAAAAGCATGATCGTTCTTGGTAATGTGGTTGGCAGCAACATATGCAATATAGGGCTTGTTTTGGGACTGGCTGCTGTTTTTCAGCCAATAAAATATTCAGAGGACGTGGTGAAAAGGGAGATACCTTTGTTGTTGGGAATATATGTATTTTTCTTTATACTCTCCTTAAATTCCATAATTGGAAGGATTGAAGGGGCCATACTTTTTGCAGGCATTATTGCCTACACCTTAATAAACTATAAACTTGCTCTTAAGCAGAGATCCGGATGTTATGATAGCTCTGCCGCCGGTTATGAGGAAGAGCTTAAGGAAATAGGCTATGTGGAATCAAGGAGAAAACAGATAGTTTATATTGTTGCTGGAACCATAGGGGTTGCAGCAGGAGCTCAGATAGTCGTTGAGTCTGCCGTAAAAATTATGACAGTGCTGGGGGTAGGTGAAAAGATCATAAGTCTTACCCTTGTGGCCTTTGGAACCTCTCTGCCTGAACTTACAACCTCTATTGTTGCTGCAGTAAGAAAAGAGATGGATATAAGTATTGGAAATCTTCTGGGCAGCAATGTCTTTAACATATTGAGTGTAATGGGGTTATCATCTCTTGTAAGGTCAATTATCATACCTGGCGGCATTCTTGAAAGCGGGTTGATAAAAGATTATATTGTTATGATGTTCATATGTATTGTCCCCTGGGTTAATATGCGTAAAGACTACACCATGAAAAGGGGAAACGGCCTTGCCCTTTTGGTTTTTTATACAGGTTATATTATCTCCCTTTTTTATAAAGCTTAAAGCCATGGACTACCTCAATGCAGAAAAAATCAGAACTTATCTGGGAAAATCTTTATTTTCAGAGAATATATTTGTTTACCAGAGGCTTGCATCAACAAACAACACGGCAAAGGAACTCGTTAAGAAGGGTGCAGAAGCCGGAACGGTTATCCTGACGGAAGAACAGACAGCAGGCAGGGGCAGGATGGACCGGAAATGGTTTTCTCCCCCAAATAAAAATATAC
>CAZSZQ010000236.1:0-4944 GCA_964610475.1 uncultured Desulfatiglans sp. | reverse complement strand
GGGTTGAAGAGGAATATACACCAAGGCCGGAGCTGATCAGGTGCGGATAATGGAGATGAACAAATTATGAAACCCCAAATACATTTAACACTTAAAAAGATACCTGATATACCTGTTGAGGCAGAAAATATTAAACCGGAAAACATGGCAGGTAAAAGCGCGGAAGAGATAAAAAATATTTCTATACTGATTGGTAAATACTGGGAGCCTGCAGGAGACTGGTTTGATATTGAAATAAAGGAATCTCCAGAATCTGATTCAGAAAAGCCGCCTATTGATCTTATTATTAAAGGGGATTTAACCCGTTTCAAGCGGCTTGGTGAGGGCATGTCTCAGGGCAGAATGCAGGTAGATGGCCCAGTAGGTTTTCATGCCGGTGCAAAAATGGGCGGAGGGGAGCTTGTCATAAACGGCGATACAGGAGATTATCTTGGCGCACATATGAAGGCCGGTCTCATAGTGGTTAATGGTAATGCAGGTCATTATGCTGCAGCAGCATATCGCGGCCACACAAAAGGCATGGCAGGCGGGACCATTGTTATTAAAGGGAACGCAGGTCAAATGCTTGGCGCCCGGATGAGGCGCGGGCTGATTTATGTTACCGGCGACTGTGGTGACACACCGGGATTTAACATGAAGGCCGGGACTATTATTATTGGCGGTACGCCGGGTGCAAGGACAGGCGCAAGGATGGTGCGCGGAACCATAATGCTTTTTAATAAGGATAACCTGCCTGAACTGCTCCCCACCTTTACATATAACTGCACATACACACCTTCCTTCTGGAGAATAACCAGAGGGCTCCTTTCCAAGATGGGCGTTCAATCTGAAACTGGCCCTGACCTCCTTTTTAAACATTACAGTGGCGATACTAATGAAGGGGGCAGGGGTGAGATATTGATATCATATAGATAATGTTTTTAATTTATTACAATTTTTGCCCGTGAGGAAAAAATCCAGAAATCTTGACTGTTGGTACGGAGTTTGTTATTTTAGGTTAACTCGTTAAACTAAAATAACAGCAATCCTTATTTTAGGTTGAAAATTATACATGAAAAGACCACTTCAGGGATACTACGTTACGGTGTCAACCGTTGGTGAAAAGGTGAAAGCCTTTGTTCCTTATCCGTTGCCACCTAAACCTCCTATAGAATGGTCTCCTGAGTTAAGGGAGAAATATGATCAGGCATTGATTGCTCTTGGTCGCTTGGATAGTGCATCTTTGTTGCTGCCGGATTCAATGCTGTTCCTTTATTCCTATATCCGGAAAGAAGCTGTGCTTTCGTCCATGATCGAAGGTACTCAATCCTCTATTTCTGATCTCCTATTATATGAACTTGAGCAATTGCCCGGTGTGCCTGTTGATGATGTCAGGGAGGTAAGCAACTACGCTGCCGCTTTAAATCATGGTATTGCCAGATTATCAGAAGGTTTTCCCCTTTCTTTAAGGCTTCTAAAAGAGATACATGGAATTCTTCTGTCCAAAGGAAGGGGCAGTAATCAAACACCTGGGGAGTTCAGGCGAAGCCAGAATTGGATTGGAGGAACAAGGCCGGGAAATGCAAAATTTGTTCCGCCTCCGCCTGAAAGCCTTCTTGAATGTGTGGGCGAACTTGAACTGTTTCTGCATAATCAACCGGAACACTCACCTGTATTGCTTAAAGCGGCATTAGCACATGTTCAATTTGAGACTATTCATCCTTTTCTTGATGGTAATGGACGTCTGGGAAGACTTTTAATAACACTTCTGTTATGTGAACAAAAGGTGTTAAAAGATCCCATGCTCTATCTGAGCCTCTATTTTAAAACACACCGTCAGTACTATTATGACTTACTTAATTCAGTAAGGGTAACCGGTGACTGGGAGTCGTGGCTGGAATTTTTTGCTGAAGCAGTTATCTTCACTGCTAATCAGGCAGTGGATACAATAAGAGAGCTTCATGAATTATCACAGGCAGACCGTGAAAAAATCAGCGGTCTAGGACGGTCCTCAGTATCGACACTAATAATTCACCGGATATTACTGGAAAGACCAATAGTAAAAGCTGGCTGGCTGGTTGAAAAAACAGGCATCTCTCATGCAACAATAAACAAATGTCTCAATCATTTAAAAGATCTTGATATTATCTCTGAGTTAACTGGTCGCAGGCGTGACAGAATTTTTAGCTATACAAGATTTATCGAAATACTTAACTATGGTTTGGACTTGCCTGATTAATTTTAGGGGCCAATAATTTTTTACCCCTACAGCGCCTGCACCTTCAAATCATTTTCCATCAGATACACAAACAACACAGCAGCAGTGAGATCAGCCGTTGTACCGGGATTGAGGCGGTTGTCGGGGAGGGATTTTTCGCCCCGGCGCAAGAAGGTGTCCAGATCTTTTATTTTGATGCGGCCTTTTTCACTGAATATACCTCCTGACTTTAGCACATCTGCTGCTTGATCAGAGATATCCTTTGCCTTATCCTTTCCCGCCTTTCTGGCAATGAGTGTATCAGGTACCTGTGACAGGATAATTAGGAATGTGTGAGTTATGGCATCAGAAATGGGTACTCGCTTTGAAATGGCCTCTTTAAGGACAGGAAGCCCAATATCCAATGTTATTTCAAAACCAGCAATATACTCCCTTGCTATGCTGTCACGATCCTTTGCGAGTCCCATTGCCTCCAGCAGGGTAATTTTGACCTCACTATCATTTATATCACTAGCCTTGACTTTTCCCATTCCGCCTGGAGCAACGATCCTGATTGCCTCATAGGTTAACCTGGCATCTTCTACTGTCAGTCCTTTAAGAACCGTCTTCAAGTTATCTCTCACACTATTATTTGAAATGGTGTATGCCTTTGCAAAGGGGGCAAGGAGAAGGATAATGCCAAGATTTGTATTAACACTGCTTAGCGCCCTTGTGTCTTTAACAGCCCGGAGGATCGTTTCACCTACAGAGGCATTTGATATGTTTCTGAATGCCTTTCCTATGGCAACCGCACTGATCAAAAAATCCTGATATTTTGTATCTTTAAAATTATAGGTGGGAGTAACATTGCCGGGCTTTTCTGCACTCGCCTCAAGCAGACAGGCAAGTTCTGCTGCAAGACCGATTTTATCAGAAATATCCATGTTATTTATTTTCACCACTCATTCGTTACACTCACTAGAGGCACAGAGTTCACAGAGGATTTTTAATTTATTATCTCTGTGTTCTCTGTGTCTCTGTGGTGAACCATTTATAATCTATTATTATAAAATATTATTTATTAAGCACATAATCAACAATGTGACTTGCCGCATCAAAGCCTGTTGCCTTTTTAAGCCCTCGCCAGCCAGGTATTGAGTTTACTTCAATCAGGTAATTGTTGCCATCCTCGCCCGGAAGAATATCCACCCCTACATAGTCAGCCTTAAGGACCTCAGAAGCCCTTATGCTCATATCTTTGATGATGCTATCGGGTTTGAAAGGTTCCGCGTTAGCTCCATTAGCTATGTTGCATTTCCAGTCGGCTCCTCTCCTTGTCATGGCAGCTACGACCTTGCCGCCAATTACAAATACACGGTAATCCCTGTTACCATGGGGAATATATCTCTGGATATAAAAAATATACTTCCCCATCTCGATCGCTCTGAAAAGCCTGTATGCAGCATCTTTATCTGTCACCCTTACCATACCCTTACCTTCGGAACCGAAAAGCGGTTTTACAATAACGTCCCTTCCAAGTTCATCAAATGCTGCAATCGCGTCATCAAACCGTTCTGTGACTATTGTCTCAGGCACCTTGATTCCCAGATCCTCCATACGTGTAAGGGTATAGTATTTGTCTACACCCCTTTCAATGGTCTCTGCGGAGTTGATCACCTTAACGCCCAGGTTTTCAAGGCGGTGAAGGGCATCCATTCGGTATATCACCTGTTCAAGGGAGCCGGATGGTATAGCCCTTACAAGAAGGACATCATATCCTTCAAGAAAATTATCAGAGGATGAAAGATATTTGCCTGTGCCGACAGATGCGGTCAACGATGTAATGGGAAAACAGGGCACGTCAATATTTTTATTTCTGAATGCTGACTGAAGGGCGCTGGTGTACCAGGTATCTTTTTTGCCCAGGATGGCTATTTTCATGAGAAGAGCCTCTGTTTTAAAAGCGCTGGATTGACTCTTCCTGCCTTGAATGTCTTTCCGGTTTTTGTATCATTGATTGTAACTTCAGCCGGACTGAAGAGCAGGGGGTCTATCTTATAAAAGTCATAGTCATATCTCTTGAAAAGATCATAAAAGGGTGTACCATAATCAGCAGATGCAGAGGATGGGAGTTTATCTATCACCTTTTCTATTGGCTCAGCCCCACAGTATGCCGTGTACCATGCCTTTCCGCCAAAAAGCACTGCATCATTTGTCCTGCCAATGGCCTTAAGATCATTTTCTTCGATCGGCGTAACAGGACACACCCCAAAGCCTGATGTGATGCATGTTATATCAAAACCTGTTTCTATCATCTTATGCAGGCCGGTCTCGACCACCCTGGCTGCTATCTGGATTGACCCGACAATACTTGCTGTTGGTGCTGTAAGAAGAATAATCTTTTCAGGTGATACATTGCATTTACCTGCAACCCACATGGCCACGTCATTATCGGGCAGCTTGCTGTTTTCAAGTAGAAGCACAGCGCAATCACTATGTTCTTTTATCTTTAACTTTTGAAGCAGCTCTTCTTTGTAATAGATCGCCCTTGCAGGGCCTGATCCCATGGCCTGATAGGGTTTCTTTCCCTCCCTTTCGACCTTGATAAACCACCCGGCATACTGTGAACCCATGCAGGCAAGCACAGGCTTGTTAACAGATACCTTAACACCCGGAATAGAAAAATCATCATAGGTCAATTCACAGAACTCTATACTTCCAAGCCCGCTCATGCATATCTCGCTATAGAGTCTTCCTGCCTCATATGA
>CAZSZQ010000235.1:0-4968 GCA_964610475.1 uncultured Desulfatiglans sp. | reverse complement strand
CCCTTTGCAATGGGTGTAAGGATAGAACATCCTCAGGAATTGATAAATGAGATCCAGTACCATTCCAAGACCTACAGTAAACAACTGCCTGCTGCTCTGTACTCCCTTGCCTGCCAGACAGAGGAAAGAGGCGCCTTTTCCTTCTGCATGTGCCCAGGAGGGATAATCGTGCCCGCGGCGACATCTCCGGGCGAACAGGTGGCAAACGGTATGTCTGTTTCAAGACGTGATTCTCCCTTTGCCAACAGCGGGTTTGTCGTAACTATTGATGAAAGGGACTGGCAGGATTATAAAAATGAAAAGGTGTTTGCAGGCCTGAAGCTTCGTATGGCGCTGGAGAAACTGGCCTTTGAACTGGGTGGAGGTTCACAGGCTGCCCCGGCCCAGAGGACAGAAGATTTTTTAAGGGGGAAGATAAGTCAGTCATTAAATCCGTCTTCATACATACCTGGTGTTATATCTGCGCCCATGCATGAGGTTCTGCCCGGATTTATGGTGAAGGGGCTCAGGGAGGCGCTCATAATATTCAATAAAAGGATGCCGGGATTTTCTTCAAATGATGCCCAGCTTATAGGTGTTGAGACACGCACAAGCACGCCCGTAAGGATTCCAAGAGATAAGACAACATACATGCACCCGGATGTACATGGTCTTTTTCCATGCGGCGAGGGGGCCGGACACGCGGGAGGTATCGTCTCTGCTGCCATTGACGGTGAAAACTGTGCCATGGCTGCAGTAAAGTATGTTCTGAATTATTGAGATGTTTCATATGGCCAGGTAGAGACAATGTCCGCCGTCGCTAAAGCTTCCGTCTTCGAAAAGGCTACGACGCGACAGGATAACGGGACAAGCGCATCCTGCCCCTTCTGCCTGTTTATATTTTGAATCATCTTTTGAGCCAAGAAAGGTATTGATTTTATTTGCTGAAAATGCATGTATGAATTTATTACTATTAGCATCAGGCGATGCTCTGTCATATAACTTTCAAATGCAAAACGATTCATTATTACTTATTAATAACTAATTAATAGGAGGGGAGTTATGGTTAGATTATTAATGCTCATCATATCAGGTTTGTTAGTATCCGGACTAACCGGGTGTAAAAATAAAACAGAACAAAATAAAACAGAGGAAACTGTATCTATAAACTGTAACCGGCCTTGCCTGGAAGGATTTGTAAATCAATATCTTGAAGCAATGGTGGCCAATGACTCTTCAAAGGCGCCATTTGCCCAAAATGCACGCTATACTGAAAACGCCGACGAAATACAGCTTTCCGACATATCACAGGGTCTCTGGACAAGGGCAGCAGGACTCACTGACTATAAATTCTATGTTGCGGATACTGAGGCCGGTCAGGTGGCTTTTGTAGGCCTGATCAATACAAAGGATCAGGCAGAAAACCCCTCTCTTCTTTCCATGCGCCTCAGGATAAAAAATATGGAGATCACCGAGGCAGAGGCAATAGTTGTGGACACAATGACGGGAGGGGCTGCAGGGGCCATGGCAGTTCCGCCTGCAGCATACTCTCAAATTCTTTTGCCGGAAGACCGTGTATCACGTGATGAGCTTGTAAAGATATCGTCCCTCTATTTTGATTCAATTGAACTCAGTAACAGCAAGATTGTCCCCTGGCATAATGAATGCTACCGGCTTGAAAACGGTATGTGGACAGCAGGCCCGGTGCTTCCGCCTGAACTGGCGATGCACATGAAGGATGCCCCGGTTCCGCTTCCGGCGGCTGAAGGCCAAACATCCGTTGCCTTTGCACGAGGTGCATGTCCGGAGGCGATTGACTCCGGGGTCTTCGCCCTTATAGAAAGCATTACACCCAGAAGAACACCTGTGGTGGATGTGGAACGTGGCGTAACATGGGGGGTATACATGTTCAATCACCAGGGTGTTGAAACAATAACTATGCCTGATGGTTCAACACAGCAGGCGGCATATTTCAGGGGACAGCCAAACAGCATGCCCATGTCGGAACTGTTCAAGATAAGGGGAGGGAAGATCCGCGACATCATGGCAATAGGCGTTATTAAGAAATATAAAAGCGGAAGCGGCTGGGAATAGGCTGATCAAACAATTGCGGGATATTACAGATAACATGCAGGATAGAGGTGGTTTAAATGCTCTCAAATCCGTACCGAATAAAAACAATTAACAAAATCGCGCATGAGGGGCTTGCCCTTTTTGGAAGCAGCTACACGGTTGATCCTGATGAAACAAATCCTCACGGTATCATCGTAAGGAGTTCCGCCGTTGATACTGATTCTTTTCCGGAACTCCTTGCTGTTGCACGGGCAGGGGCAGGAGTAAATAACATAACAGTGGAGAAGGCTACTGAAAGAGGAATATCTGTCTTTAATACCCCCGGAGCAAACGCAAATGCGGTGAGTGAACTTGTCTTTACCATGCTTGGGATCTGGATAAGGAACATCCACAAAGGAATGGAGTTCTGTGCCGGGTTGTCAGGTTTAACGGATCATGAGATAGAAAAATCCATTGAAAGGGAAAAGGCTGCCTTTCAGGGCGTTGAATTTGCAGGCAAGAGGCTCGGGATCATAGGCCTGGGTAAAATAGGTGTTACCGTGGCAAACAGCGGTTTAAAGAGGCATATGAAGGTAACAGGTTTTGACCCCTATCCGGCCCTTGAAAATATTCATGCCCTGTCGCCGGAGGTCGTTCTGGCCCGCTCAATAGGGGAGGTAATAAGATCGGCTGATGTATTAAGCGTTCATATACCGCTAAATAAAAAGACCGAAGGTTTTATCAATGCCCAGAAGATCATGGAGATGAAGAGGGGGATTATCCTCATTAACTATTCAAGAGGCCCGATTGTTGATGAAAAGGCCATTCTGGAGGGCCTTGAAAAGGGTCATCTGGATAGTTATATCACGGACTTTCCAAGCGCTGCCATCGTGGGCCATCCCAGGGTCCTGGCGTCTCCTCATCTGGGTGCAAGCACAGAGGAATCAGAAGAAAATTGCGCCATAATGGCTGTAAAGGAAATAAAGGCATACCTTGAATACGGAAACATAACCAGGAGCGTTAACTTCCCCAATATTGAATCGATTCCAGGAGAGACGGTTCACACAAGACTTATAATGATAAACAGGGACATCCCCGGAATGATAGGGTATGCTACTCATCTTTTAGGAAAAAATAAGATCAATATTATCAGCTATCTGAACGAAAGTAACGGCAATGTCGGGTATAACATCATTGACCTTGAGACCCTTGTTCCCCATGAAGTGATAAAGGAGATTGAGGCGAATCCTGACGTGATCAGGACAAGGACAATAAATTATTGAAGTAGAAGGTGAAAGGCTGAAAGTATTTCTCTCACAGAGACCACAGAGATCGCAGAGAAAAGCAAAGGCTGTGAGTTTTTCTTTTAAAACCTAAAGAAGCTTATCTCTGTGTCCTCTGTGATCTCTAGCGACCAGAGGGAGCGGGCGAGAGAAATAAGTTTTTAATGTGAGTCAACAAATTCCAAAATCGCCTTTAAGAGCGATGCACTGTAACCAACCTGCCTGTAAGCCTCCTCTCTTGTCATCATCCTCTCCTCTCTATCAAGCCTGAAACCCAGTTCCATAGAAATGCCGGCGATATGCGCGATCTCATTCAGCAGGTCTTTTTCTGTTTTTATTGTTATTTTTGTAATTCTGATCTTTGAGAGGTTATCAAGCACCTCATCCTCAATAACCCCATCCATCTCCATGTGAAATTTTTTATTGAATGGGCTGTATTCTGTGTTGTGAAGCGGCATGGAGAGGTCGCCCACATAATGGACACAATAAGCCATGTGATTTTCTAAAAACCGGCCCTGTTTTTTGTCCTCAAGATAATTCCTTAGAGAGGCTACTAATGCCCCGTATAAATGTCCTTTGCGGTCACGGGGGTTATCATATTTTTTGACCTGGGCTTGCACAGTTTCAGCGGTTATTGTTACGCCCTTCCTGTTATTCACATAGTGATTAAGATTTTCAATATCTCCTGCCTTTAATCTTGCGATGTCTGCTGCAGCTGCATTATACCAGTTTTTATACCCGGCGGCCTTTGCTATGGCAAGGTGTGTCTTGTTAAACCATGCGTATGAAGGGGTTGCTATCAGAAACATAATTAAAAATGATAACAATGTATTGATGGTTAGCCTTAATTTTAATGACATTTTATCTCCAACCAGTATGTCCTAAAACCTGATAAGCTCAATAAGCTCTTCTCTTGAAAAACTCTTTAACAGGCCAGGGTCATCCTCCTTTATAACACTGTCCATCAGGTCTTTTTTCCTGCTTATTATGGCGGCAATCTTTTCTTCTAGTGTCCCCTCTGTTACAAGCTTGAACACCTGCACGCCCCTTGTCTGCCCTATTCGGTGAACCCGGTCTGTTGCCTGATCCTCCTTGGCTGCATTCCACCACCTGTCATAGTGTATTACCACAGAGGCGGCTATAAGGTCTATGCCTACTCCCCCTGCCTTGAGGCTTCCTATAAAAACCCTGCAATCAGGATCATCGCTGAACCTCTTTACAATATCGCCCCTGTTCCTGCTTTTCCCAGTAAGAGAGGCATGGCCTATGCCCTGCTTTTCAAGATATCTTTTCATGATATCTATCATGTCAAGGTACTGGCTGTAAACCACCACCTTATTACCGCTCCCTATGGTTTCACCAAGTATCTCCTTGAAGAGTTCCCATTTCCCTGATTCATACTTCTCATAGTTATATGGCGCCTTTTCTACAAGGGCAGGGTGGTCGCATATTTGTTTGAGAAGATTCAGGAGAGCAAATATATGCATGTAGGGCACAGATTCATCAATGTTCTTGAGTGAAGCAAGAAGACCTGCACCCCTTGAATCAACAGCATCCCTGTAAAGCTTTATCTGATGGTTGCTCAGGGAGCAGCTTAATGTATCCTCTATTTTATCAGGCAGTTCACTCAATACGGTTTTTTTCAGGCGGCGCA
>CAZSZQ010000234.1:0-4968 GCA_964610475.1 uncultured Desulfatiglans sp. | reverse complement strand
CAAAAACCTTATGATCTCTTTGGGAATAGCCATAATAATTATATCTTTTCTTTTTATATACCTTGTGATTGATCTCTTTATCAAACCTATAAAAGAGGTAGTTGAGGAAGCCCAGGATATCGCCCTTGGAAAAAGAGAAAGCCGGCTGGATGTAAAACCTTCCGATGAAATAGGGACACTCACCGACACCCTCAATACAATGCTTGAAGCCCTAAAAAACAGGCGTATAGAGATAGAAAGTTATGTGAAAACCCTTGAAAAACGGGTTGATGAAAGGACAGCGGAGTTCATCGCTTCTGAAGAAAAATACAGGACAATGGTTGAAAATGTCCCGCTTGTTGTTTACAGGATTTTAAAAGATGGAACCACAGAGTTTGTAAACTCCCACCTTACTGAGAGTACCGGTTATACCATTAGTGAGGCAATGGAAAACAAGAGATTCTGGAAGGATAAAATAGCAAGCGAGGCCCCGTTAGCTTTCAAGACTATAAGGGAAACCTGTTTTATAAAGGGTGAAGACTGCCGTCTTGATCACAAAGTGAGGGCAAAGGATGGCAGGCTCCTCCATTTTATCACCCATTCAATTCCGGCAAAAGACGCTAACGGTGAAGTTAAGTGGGTTGATGGATTTATGCTGGATATTACGGAGTTAAAAAGGCTTCAGGAGCGTGCCCTCCAGACAGAGGAAATAAGAACTCTTGGTGAAATATCTGCAAGAATGGCCCATGAGATAAGAAACCCCCTCAGTATTGCAGGAGGATTTGCGAGGAGACTAAGAGATGCCTTAAAGGATGAAGACCCGAATAAGCGTCTTGCCCTTATTATTGTTGAAGAGGTGGCAAAACTGGAGATCTTTGTAACAGGTCTTTTATCTACAATAACACCCTTTGAACTCACACTCTCCGCTGTTAACATAAATGAACTTGTTAATGAATCTCTGGAAGAGATAGAACAGATGCTTGATTCAAGGAAAATTGGCGTAAAAAAATACTTTGGAGCTGATATTCCTAAAATACAGGCTGATTATAAAATATTGTGTCAGGCAATAGTAAATATCCTGAAACATGCAGTGGTGTCCTCTCCTGCGGGAGAAAATATTTCACTAACCACCTCTGTATGGGATGAACAGGTTGTATTGAAGATTAACCACAGGCTGGAACATATATCGAATGATGATATAGAACAGTTTTTCTTCCCGCACATTGAACAGAAGTTAGAAGAAAGCGTCCTGGACCTTCCCCTGTCCAAGATTATTATTCATCGACACAGTGGGAAAATTGATCTCTATACAGGAAACAAGAATATGCTGGAAATCATTATCACCTTCCCCATCAGTTATGAATAATATGATCAGGATTCTACTGTTTTCCAAAACCGCATACAGGATAACGGCATTCTTTACAGTTTGAACAGAAACCTCCGTGACCAAGGGAAGAAATGTGTTTCTTTGTGATCTCCTCTCCTGCCACAATCATCGGAACAATCAGCTCAAATATGCTTGCCCTGTGATACATCACACAACCTGGAAGGCCAACAACCGGAATATCATTTATATACCCCAGCATAAACATTGCCCCTGGATATACCGGTGCCCCGTAGGTTACCACCTTTGCACCTGCCGCCCTTATGCTTGAAGGGGTTTGATCATCAGGATCTACAGACATACCGCCTGTAAGGGCGATAAATTCTGCACCTTCATTTATGAGTTCATGTATGACAGCTGCTGTTTTTTCGACATCATCGGGAACAAAAACCTGTTTCATCACTTCACAGTTCAGTTCTGCAAACTTCTTTTTTAACACAGGGCCGAACTTATCCTTGATTCGGCCGGAAAAAACCTCACTTCCTGTTGTAATTAAACCGATCTTCAGGTTCCTGAATGGTTTGACATCGATAACCGGATAATGTTCATTGCAGATACGTTCAACCTCTTCAAGGTTTTTCTCAAGGGTAGCCAGGGGTATTATCCTTGTACCGGCCAATCCGGTCTCCGGTTTAACAATCTGATTTCCATGTAGTGTGGCAAAAGTAATGTCTTCAACCGAATTAATCTTCAGCAATGCCTCCTTATTTACCTTTAACAACCCTGATACCGTCGAAATAAAATTGATCCTGCCCTCAGACGGTTCTGTGATCCGTATGCCTTTTCCTGCGGCTGCCTTTGCTATCCGTTTGGCTGCCTCATTTTCATGCACATAGCCATCTTTGGGATCAAGGACATATATATTCATTTTCCCCATATCGAGAAGCCTGGAAATATCTTCCTGTTTAATTATGTGGCCTTTTTTAAATGCCGGGCCCTTGAATTCACCGGGTATAATCTGTGTAAGGTCATGTCCGAGCATCATACCAACTGATTTCTCAAGGGGAATGCTTTTGTATTTTACATCACTCATAATACTACTCCTAAAAAAATCCTGAAAAGCAACATCTGTATGTGTTAAATAAAACACAAGGATGTATAGATGATAAAAAAGTATCTGTCAATAGGAGAAATAGAGAAAGTGTTCGAGGAGTCATAGATTCAAAAGTTCACGCGTAAGGGCTGACATTGATACCATCTGCAGGAATAAATTTCCGGATATAACAAGACAATCGATAAAACATTACCAGCGGAACTGACAGGCTGGTTTTGAATTATGCAAGGGTATTTACAGCAGAGGGACCTGAAATCCTGATTATACTTTACTAAAATGGGGCAACAAATATGCCGATGATTTCTATTGAAAAATCAGGGTTAAAATCACTGTTCCTGCCAGCCGACAGCAACCCTTGCCTTTCCATGAAAAGATATGATAAAAAGTCCTGATTCATTCAAAACCTGAATAATATTATTAACTCCGGAGGGGCATTTAATGGGCAATTCTTTGTACTCAATAGCCGGTGAAATATTTGATATGTTTCCGGGATACTGCCGTGGTGTGGTTCTCGCAACCGGCATAACAAATATGGATTCTCCACCTGAACTCATATCTATGTTACGGGAAGCGGAAAAAACTTTAAAATGTATCGTTAATATTGATGAGCTTGCATCTCATCCTAAAATAAACTCATGGAGAGAGGCGTACAGGTTATTTGGGGCAAAACCTGCAAAATTCAGATCGTCCATTGAGGCAATGGTAAGAAGGGTTTTAAATGGTAATGAATTACCCGGTATTAACATGGTTGTGGATTTAGGGAATATATTATCTCTCCGGCATATAATTACAGCAGGGGCGCATGCAACTGACATGGTATCAGGTGATATATCACTAAGAAAGGCCTCAGGAGAGGAAAACTTTACAGCGTTTGGAACCAATATTTTAGAACACCCTGAACCGGGTGAGATAATCTTTACAGAAGGAAATACAGTCCTTACAAGGCGATGGAGCTGGCGCCAGGCAGAGCATACATCCACTCATAAATCCACTACTGATGTTGAGATGAATATAGATGGTCTTCCTCCTGTTACAGAGAGCGAAGTGGATATAATTTGCAGAGAGGCAATGGAACTGATTCGGAAATACTGCGGTGGAAATCTGAGGTATGAGATACTAACTGTAAATAATCCCAAGATGGAATTATCCCTGTAGACCGTAGAAGCGGGTCCTTATCCCTCCATAGCTTTAGTGACGGCGGATAAAACCCGTCTACAAATGGGGGGAATCCTATAATTAGATTGCCCTGTATATTACCGGAGGTCCCTGATCAAGTATTTCAATCCTGCCATTATAGATTAGCACCTCGAGATGAGATAATATCTCTGAAAGGGCTATAAAGAGGTCAGCCTTCTCACCATTTGAAAATATATCCTTTATCAGATAATATGCAGGTACTTCGTTTTTTTTAACTGCACTCCACACAAGTTCCATCCGTTCCGAATAATGCTTTCTGTATTGCTTTACGACAGGCTTCATATCTTCGATGTACTCACCATGACCCGGAAAGAGATACCTGGTATCCATTTTTAAAACCCGGGTAAGTGAATTTTCATAGGCCATAAGGCCTTTGTAGTTTTTATCTATCATCCTGTCCCTGTTCAAGGCAATTATTGGTTTGGGTGTGAGATTCTTAAGTATATGATCACTGCTGAAGAGCACTTTCTGTTCAGGTTCATAGAGGCAGCATAAACCTGGATCATGACCGGGAGAAAACACAACCTGAAGAGTATACCCGTCACCATAAAACATGTCGTTGTCTTCCATGGTTTTAAGATCATCAAGAGGAGCGGCAATCCTGTAATATTTTCTCATGTTCTTTTTCAATATTGAAAAATCATTTTCAGGTATATCAGCCAGTTTCTTTAATAATTCAAGTTCATCCATCCATATCTCATTATTCAAAAAATCAGAAGATATCTTCCACTTGTCTTCAGGATGTATGTAAACATCAACCGGGTGATCAATCTCTTTTATGATTGAAGAGGCAAGACCAAAATGGTCCATATGTCCGTGTGTGAGTATAATCCTTTTAATATTATTGAATTTGAGTTTTTCATTATCAAATGAATCCCTGATAAAATCCAGCGCCCCCGGAATGCCGGGGCCTGCATCAATAAGAGTGATCTCCTTTTTCCCTATAACATAAATATTTGCCGTAAGGAGAAAAGGGACTTCATTAAAAGGGATTGCTATGGGTGTAATATTTTTTAGTTGTGGAAAAGATTTTATTATTTCTGTCATTTTATTACGAAGCCTAGGTTTAATACCCGCCCCCTGGGGCGTTCCATGTTTTTAGATGCCCCGTCGCCTGCGGCGGGTAGGTTTCATGTAAAAACTACAAATTCTATTTTGTATATTCTATATAAATCTGTATCAGTAATTTCCGGTTAAGATATTGCATTGCCATATATAATTTGAGGTTCCGGCGCTCTCCATTTCTTTAAAAATATATCCGAACCTAATCGTGCACGGGTATTGATTTTTAAGGATTATAATCTTTAACGCTATAAGAGAGTAATTACATAATCCTTAAAAATCAATACCCGGC